>NZ_CP133548.1:4180000-4380405 GCF_031198435.1 Pleionea litopenaei | reverse complement strand
TGGAATGGAGTCGATAAAAATAAATTGTGATGGCCTCATATAATCAGGCAATTTGATGTTAACTGTGGTTTGAATTTGTCGAATAACTTCTTCTTGAGGAAAGGAAGTCACTAAATAGCAAACCAAAGATGTGTCATGATTACTATTTTTCCTTGCCACTACCACACAACTTGAAATTAACTCCAGAGAAGATATGTGATACTCAACTTCTCCAATCTCTACACGAAAACCTCTAATTTTTACTTGACCATCCTTACGGCCTAAATAATCCAACTCGCCACTCTCACTCAATTTAACGAGGTCGCCAGTGTTATAAAGACGTGCTTCCTTTTCTGCAAACTGAATGAATTTTTCGTTAGTTAGTTGCGGTAAATTTAAATAGCCATCAGCAATTGCAAACTCACCAATATGAAGCTCGCCGACCGCACCAAAAGGTAATACTCTTTTGTCTTTATCAAGAACAATGCCTTCAATATTAGGCAATAGTGAACCGATAGGGGGAAGTTCTGGCCATTGATTTGGGTTAGACCCAAGTGTTAGTCCACTGACAACATGAGTTTCCGAGGGCCCATAATGATTAACTAGCTGACACTGTTCATGACTATTAAAAAACGCTCTAATATCTGGAGTTATTCTCAATTGTTCAGCAGTACTTATAATTACTCTTAATGAGTCCAAGCGAATAAACAACTTATTGCAGGTTAGCGCTAGTAAATGAATAACTGCATATGGCAAGTTAATTCGACTGATATTTTCTTCTTTAAGAATATCTATTAATGCAAAAATATCTTGCTGTGTTTCACTGCTGATAAAACGTAACGATCCTCCAGTATGAAATGTTAAAAACATATCAGTGAAACACATATCAAAACCAGCAGATGAAAACTGAACCATATCTAGAGGCTCAGCAAGTCGGCTATTTTGCGAAGACATTACCCCGATAAAGTTAACAACAACACGATGAGGCATTATCACACCTTTAGGGTTACCCGTAGAACCCGATGTGTAGATCACATAGCAAACATCATTTTTAGTGGCTACGGAATTGGCTGAGAGTTCCGTACTTTCTTGTTCAAGGCTAAAAGCTCTATCTAAATTGATTGTTCGTCTAAAGTTAAGCTCCTGAGTGGTATTGTCGCCAATCAGAATTTGCATATTGCTATCGTCACAAATAAATCTTAAACGCTCGTTAGGATATTGATTATCCATAGGAACATAACCTGCACCTGCTTTAAGCGCAGCTAATGTCGCAATCGCCATATTGCAAGATCGTCCCGTACAAATACCCACTAGGTGCCCAGGTTTTATTCCTTGTTTAGATAGAAAATTTGCGAGTTGATTTGATAGTTTTTCTAACTCTTGATAAGTGAGCTGTTTTTCATCGTCAATAACCGCAATCTTATTAGGATGTTTAGCAAGAGACTGTGTAAAAAAATCTTGCGCTAGTTCAGGTAAATTAGATTTATCAAAAGCTTTATCGCTTTTCGTAGTTTTGAACAGTAGCTCTCGTGATTCAGCGCTAGATATCATATTAATATCAAACAAACGTTCTAAGGACTTTTCTGCCAACTCAAGCGCCAGTTGTTTTAGATGACGACCAATTTGTTCCAAAGAGGACTTTGAAATTAAACTAACCTTACCCTCTACTTTCACCGATAAATTTTTATGATGATGAGCTAGCAAACAAATGCCATAAGACGTTCCTTCGTAAGAATCAATTTTACTAACATTGAGCGCTGCGGCAGAGGTCTGTTCAGCGATGGCTTCATCAACTGGATAGTTTTCGAATACGAGCAAACTATTAAATAATCCATGATTTACTCGTGAGAGTTGTTGTATTTGATACAACGGCAAAAAGCTTTTCGACTCACTCTCAACCAATTGTTTATGCAGCTGCTGTAAAAATTCTATGACACCCAACTCATTGTCAGGTTTCACCACCATGGGTAAGGTATTAATGAATAAACCAATCATTTCATCAGCACCCGCTAATTCAGCTGGACGCCCTGATGTAGTTGCGCCAAAGACTACTTGATTATCACCACTGTAACGTGACAATAATAACGACCATGCCGCCTGAAGAATTATGTTAACTGTCGTGTGTGACTGTTTGGCCAAATTAACTAATGCCAACGTTTCCTTATCATCAAAGCTAATATAATGCTCGTGTAAACCCGCTTCAGCAGCGTCTTGTGCTAACTCGTTGATTAACGGTAACGCCGTCGGTCCTTCAACTTCAGATAAAACGCCTCGCCAATAATTCTCTGCGTCTAATTTATCTTGCTCTGCTAACCATTCCGCATAAGCTCGATAAGAGGCTCGCTCCGGTAACGTCGCTACTTCTCCGTTTAGAATCGCTCGATAACTTTCCGTTACTTCTGCAAATACCAACGGCATACACCAGCCATCTAACAAGGCATGATGTTGTGACCAAATGATTTGGCAATGATGCTCATCTAAGGTTAATACCGTCATTCGCATCAAAGGCGCTTGCTGTGCATTAAATCCTTCCGCTTTATCCTCTTCTCGTAGCGCATCAATTCGTAAGTCTTGAGCATCTTTTTCAAGGTGACTTAAATCATGACGACGCCATTCCATTTCAACTTGGGGCAGTACCAGCTGATGTGCATTGCCAGATTCCAATCCAACAAAACACGTCCGAAAAATATCATGCCGCGCTATCACTTGCTGCCAGGCTTTCTGAAAACTCGGTAAGTCTAAATCACTAAATTCAATTACCGTTTGCGTTACATAACTACCCGACGCTAATAAGCTATGAAACAATAAGCCTTGTTGCATGCCCGTGGCCGGATAGAGATCATTAATCGGCTGTTCCCCTTGCCAAGTTAATAACTCTGACATGCTGACCTTAGCTAAAGGGAAATCTGAAGGTGTGTAGCGCCCTGATGTTTCTGAAAGACAGTGCTCTATAATTTCTTCTAATGCAGCTTTCATATTATCCATCAATAACTGCATCGACGATGGACAATAGCTGGCTCTTTCATACATCAACGCGAAACCCAATTGTCCTTCAGCAACCGCTCCGTTCAGTGTTAACGGATGGGACAACGCTCGCTCAGTACTTACATTTTGACCCGAAGATTCTTCTGCAGCTGAAAAATACGCTTCCGCATTCGCTACTTGATCAAATTGCCCTAAATAGTTAAACAATAGTTCTGATGACGGCAGTGCATTAAACGCTTCCTCTTCCGTCAAATACTTTAAGACGCCAAAACCAATACCCTTATTCGGCACCGCGCGATACGCTTCTTTTACCGAACAAATAACATCAGCGACCGACAACGATTCACTATCAAACGCTAACATTAGCGGATAAACCGTAGTAAACCACCCTAACGTTTCGCTGATGTCTAACTCATTGGTCAACGCTTCACGACCATGGCCTTCCAAATCGATCCGCAACGACGGTAAGTTCATTGTGCGCTTAACACTTAACAACAACGCAGCAAATAAAAGTTCATTAATTTGGGTGCGATAAGCTGCGCCAGCTTGATTTAATAATTGGTGCGTTTGCTCTGAGCTCAAGGTAAAACCAACATGACCGACGCCATGGGTTACCGACTCATCAAGACTCTGCAACGATTGATGTTCACTCAAACGAGTATATGAATCCTCATACATAGACAACCAAAAATCGCGCTCGCTCGTTAGCTCATCACTCTTTGCGTATCGCTTTAAAAAACGACCCCATTGTTGATAAGAGGATGTTTTAGAACCGAGTGCTAACGGCTCTTCACGCTCCCATTGTCCATAAAGTGTTTCTAAGTCTTGCAATAAAATTCGCCATGAGACGCCATCCACCGCTAAATGGTGAATAACCAATAGCAAACGCTTTTCATGTGAGTTATCGATTAATACCGCTTTGAATAAACGACCTTCTGTAATATTTAAACTTTGTTGCACCGATGTCGCATAATCACCTATCGATTTAAAGTCAGAACACGGCCACAACTTATATTCCACACTCTCTTCCAAAAACGCTTCAGACCAAGAGCGATACGCCGCTTGCCAAATGCCTTCTTGCTCTTGAAATACTTGTCGTAATGCATCATGGCGTTGATATAACTTCTCTACAATACGAGTTAGGCTTGAGACGTCCAGTGCTGACGGAGCTTGTAACAATACCGATTGGTTGTAATGGTTGACGCCTGCGGGATCGAGTAAAAACTCACGTTGGATCGGCAACATCGGCATCTTACCCGTTACCGCCGTTTGCGGTGCGTTCACTTCAGGCTCTGATTTAACCAACGGCGCTAATGCTCGAATAGTTTGGGTATAAAAAAGATCCTTTACCGAAAAATACAACTGTTGTTTTGCCGCACGCGACACCATCTGAATCGATAAGATGGAATCACCGCCTAAATCGAAAAAATTATCCTCGATCCCGACGCGTTCAACTTTTAATAAGGTTTGCCATAGTTCACAAAGTGCTGATTCGGTTGCGTTAGTTGGCGCACTGTAGCGTAACTCTTGATGACGGCCCTCCACCGCTGGCAACGCCGCCTTATCCACCTTGCCATTCGCCGTCAACGGCATCGCCGCCAACAACACATACTGCTGCGGGACCATGTAACTCGGTAACCGCTCACTCAAGCGCGTTCGATACTCATCCAACACACTCTGGACCGCCTCTGCCTCCGGCATCAACTCCGGCACCACATACGCCACTAACCGCTGCTCCGGCGCCTCTCCCTGCACCAACACACACGACGATTGCACGCCCTCGCAACTGTCCAGCACCGCGCCAATTTCACCCAACTCCACTCGGAAGCCGCGCACTTTAACCTGCTCATCTCGTCGACCCACATACACCAGGCCGCCCGTCTCACTCCAACGCACCAAGTCGCCACTGCGATACCAACGCGCTCCCGCCTCATAACCATGCGCCTCAAATCCCGACGCCTCCGGCTCGCTCACATAACCCAAGCCAACTCCCGCTCCCGCTATGCATAACTCTCCCACACTCCCCGGCGGTTGACTCTCGCCTCCCTCGCCTTGAATGTACAACTGCGTATTCGCTATCCCTCGACCTATCGGCACGCCCGCACTGTCCGGCAACGACGACAACGCCGACAACGACGTCACTCGGTATTCACTGCAACCCACCACCGTTTCCGTCGGTCCGTACTCATTCACAAAGGTCGCATGCGCCAAACGCTCGCCTTTCCAATGCCGTAAGCTCCCAACGTGCCACTGCTCTCCGCCGACCACCACACAATGCTTCGCATCACTGCGCGCCTCTCGATCTAATCCATGCGACAACGCCGTTAAATGCGCCGGCGTGATTTTAAATAAACACGCCTCTTCTCCCATCAAACGCTCTCCTAGCGCCGACAACACATCGCCCTCTTCCGGCAACAACTCCACTGTTCCGCCCGATAATAACGGCGCGTACAACGTCGTGATCGTCGCATCAAAACACAGCGGTGAACTCACCACCGAACGCTCGATGGAATCCCCCAAGTAACTCTGCGCATGACTTAAATAATGACTCAAACCTCCATGGCTGATGCGTACCCCTTTCGGTCGACCCGTTGAGCCCGACGTGTACATTACATAAGCAATTGTGTTTACACTTATATTTTCGTGGTGATCTTGAGTATCTAAATTAATCGACTCGAGAGTAGATAGATCTAGGCTAAAAACATCAATAACAGGACAAGGTAAGTCTATCGTTCTTCCGACTAAAGAGGTTTGCGTTAGTATCAAACTCATAGGGCAGTCTTTAGCCATAAACTGCAACCTAGACGTAGGACAATTTACGTCGATCGGTACATAAGCGCAGCCACTCTTCAAAATACCAAGTAAACTGGCTAACAACTCTATCGAACGTTCTAAGCGCACGCCAATGTAGGAGCCAGGTTTTACCTGTTTCGTAAGTATATAGTTGGCAACCTTATCGCTTAAACAATTTAGTTGTTGGTAGGTATATTCGGCACCATCAAACATAACTGCAATGTTCTCAGGCGTCTTAATAACCTGCTCATTAAATTGTTTAAGAAATAGAAAAGCTTTTGAATGCTCAAACGTTTCACCGTGAAGAGTACGGCGATATAAGTCTCGAGCTGAATCGGTCAACAGATCAATTTTCGAAATGGTTAGATCAGCCTTCTTAACAAATTCTAAAACAATATGCTTTAAAACATCCGAAATTTGTTCAACTTGCTGCCGTTGAAACATTGCTCGCTGAAACTCAGTTTTTATTGTTAATTTGTCTGTTAAATAGGCTTGCAAACAAATGCCATAAGACGTTCCTTCGTAAGAATCAATTTTACTAACATTGAGCGCTGCGGCAGAGGTCTGTTCAGCGATGGCTTCATCAACTGGATAGTTTTCGAATACGAGCAAACTATTAAATAATCCATGATTTACTCGTGAGAGTTGTTGTATTTGATACAACGGCAAAAAGCTTTTCGACTCACTCTCAACCAATTGTTTATGCAGCTGCTGTAAAAATTCTATGACACCCAACTCATTGTCAGGTTTCACCACCATGGGTAAGGTATTAATGAATAAACCAATCATTTCATCAGCACCCGCTAATTCAGCTGGACGCCCTGATGTAGTTGCGCCAAAGACTACTTGATTATCACCACTGTAACGTGACAATAATAACGACCATGCCGCCTGAAGAATTATGTTAACTGTCGTGTGTGACTGTTTGGCCAAATTAACTAATGCCAACGTTTCCTTATCATCAAAGCTAATATAATGCTCGTGTAAACCCGCTTCAGCAGCGTCTTGTGCTAACTCGTTGATTAACGGTAACGCCGTCGGTCCTTCAACTTCAGATAAAACGCCTCGCCAATAATTCTCTGCGT
This sequence comes from Pleionea litopenaei, assembly GCF_031198435.1. Classification (GTDB taxonomy): domain Bacteria; phylum Pseudomonadota; class Gammaproteobacteria; order Enterobacterales; family Kangiellaceae; genus Pleionea; species Pleionea litopenaei. Next base: position 4,373,563 of record NZ_CP133548.1, on the reverse strand, counting down.
CTAATTTATCTTGCTCTGCTAACCATTCCGCATAAGCTCGATAAGAGGCTCGCTCCGGTAACGTCGCTACTTCTCCGTTTAGAATCGCTCGATAACTTTCCGTTACTTCTGCAAATACCAACGGCATACACCAGCCATCTAACAAGGCATGATGTTGTGACCAAATGATTTGGCAATGATGCTCATCTAAGGTTAATACCGTCATTCGCATCAAAGGCGCTTGCTGTGCATTAAATCCTTCCGCTTTATCCTCTTCTCGTAGCGCATCAATTCGTAAGTCTTGAGCATCTTTTTCAAGGTGACTTAAATCATGACGACGCCATTCCATTTCAACTTGGGGCAGTACCAGCTGATGTGCATTGCCAGATTCCAATCCAACAAAACACGTCCGAAAAATATCATGCCGCGCTATCACTTGCTGCCAGGCTTTCTGAAAACTCGGTAAGTCTAAATCACTAAATTCAATTACCGTTTGCGTTACATAACTACCCGACGCTAATAAGCTATGAAACAATAAGCCTTGTTGCATGCCCGTGGCCGGATAGAGATCATTAATCGGCTGTTCCCCTTGCCAAGTTAATAACTCTGACATGCTGACCTTAGCTAAAGGGAAATCTGAAGGTGTGTAGCGCCCTGATGTTTCTGAAAGACAGTGCTCTATAATTTCTTCTAATGCAGCTTTCATATTATCCATCAATAACTGCATCGACGATGGACAATAGCTGGCTCTTTCATACATCAACGCGAAACCCAATTGTCCTTCAGCAACCGCTCCGTTCAGTGTTAACGGATGGGACAACGCTCGCTCAGTACTTACATTTTGACCCGAAGATTCTTCTGCAGCTGAAAAATACGCTTCCGCATTCGCTACTTGATCAAATTGCCCTAAATAGTTAAACAATAGTTCTGATGACGGCAGTGCATTAAACGCTTCCTCTTCCGTCAAATACTTTAAGACGCCAAAACCAATACCCTTATTCGGCACCGCGCGATACGCTTCTTTTACCGAACAAATAACATCAGCGACCGACAACGATTCACTATCAAACGCTAACATTAGCGGATAAACCGTAGTAAACCATCCTAACGTTTCGCTGATGTCTAACTCATTGGTCAACGCTTCACGACCATGGCCTTCCAAATCGATCCGCAACGACGGTAAGTTCATTGTGCGCTTAACACTTAACAACAACGCAGCAAATAAAAGTTCATTAATTTGGGTGCGATAAGCTGCGCCAGCTTGATTTAATAATTGGTGCGTTTGCTCTGAGCTCAAGGTAAAACCAACATGTCCGACGCCATGGGTTACCGATTCATCAAGACTCTGCAACGATTGATGTTCACTCAAACGAGTATATGAATCCTCATACATAGACAACCAAAAATCGCGCTCGCTCGTTAGCTCATCACTCTTTGCGTATCGCTTTAAAAAACGACCCCATTGTTGATAAGAGGATGTTTTAGAACCGAGTGCTAACGGCTCTTCACGCTCCCATTGTCCATAAAGTGTTTCTAAGTCTTGCAATAAAATTCGCCATGAGACGCCATCCACCGCTAAATGGTGAATAACCAATAGCAAACGCTTTTCATGTGAGTTATCGATTAATACCGCTTTGAATAAACGACCTTCTGTAATATTTAAACTTTGTTGCACCGATGTCGCATAATCACCTATCGATTTAAAGTCAGAACACGGCCACAACTTATATTCCACACTCTCTTCCAAAAACGCTTCAGACCAAGAGCGATACGCCGCTTGCCAAATGCCTTCTTGCTCTTGAAATACTTGTCGTAATGCATCATGGCGTTGATATAACTTCTCTACAATACGAGTTAGGCTTGAGACGTCCAGTGCTGACGGAGCTTGTAACAATACCGATTGGTTGTAATGGTTGACGCCTGCGGGATCGAGTAAAAACTCACGTTGGATCGGCAACATCGGCATCTTACCCGTTACCGCCGTTTGCGGTGCGTTCACTTCAGGCTCTGATTTAACCAACGGCGCTAATGCTCGAATAGTTTGTGCTTGAAATAAATCTTTTATTGAAAAGTACAACTGTTGTTTTGCCGCACGCGACACCATCTGAATCGATAAGATGGAATCACCGCCTAATGCATAAAAATTATCCTCGATCCCGACGCGTTCAACTTTTAATAAGGTCTGCCATAGTTCACAAAGTGCTGACTCGGTTGCGTTAGTTGGCGCACTGTAGCGTAACTCTTGATGACGGCCCTCCACCGCTGGCAACGCCGCCTTATCCACCTTGCCATTCGCCGTCAACGGCATCGCCGCCAACAACACATACTGCTGCGGGACCATGTAACTCGGTAACCGCTCACTCAAGCGCGTTCGATACTCATCCAACACACTCTGGACCGCCTCTGCCTCCGGCATCAACTCCGGCACCACATACGCCACTAACCGCTGCTCCGGCGCCTCTCCCTGCACCAACACACACGACGATTGCACGCCCTCGCAACTGTCCAGCACCGCGCCAATTTCACCCAACTCCACTCGGAAGCCGCGCACCTTAACCTGCTCATCTCGTCGACCCACATACACCAGGCCGCCCGTCTCACTCCAACGCACCAAGTCGCCACTGCGATACCAACGCGCTCCCGCCTCATAACCATGCGCCTCAAATCCCGACGCCTCCGGCTCGCTCACATAACCCAAGCCAACTCCCGCTCCCGCTATGCACAACTCGCCCACACTCCCCGGCGGTTGACTCTGGCCTCCCTCGCCTTGAATGTACAATTGCGTATTCGCTATCCCTCGACCTATCGGCACGCCCGCACTGTCCGGCAACGACGACAACGCCGACAACGACGTCACTCGGTATTCACTGCAACCCACCACCGTTTCCGTCGGTCCGTACTCATTCACAAAGGTCGCATGCGCCAAACGCTCGCCTTTCCAATGCCGTAAGCTCCCAACGTGCCACTGCTCTCCGCCGACCACCACACAATGCTTCGCATCACTGCGCGCCTCTCGATCTAATCCATGCGACAACGCCGTTAAATGCGCCGGCGTGATTTTAAATAAACACGCCTCGTCTCCCATCAAACGCTCTCCTAGCGCCGACAACACATCGCCCTCTTCCGGCAACAACTCCACTGTTCCGCCCGATAATAACGGCGCGTACAACGTCGTGATCGTCGCATCAAAACACAGCGGCGAACTCACCACCGAACGCTCGATGGAATCCCCCAAGTAACTCTGCGCATGACTTAAATAATGACTCAAACCGCCATGGCTGATGCGCACCCCTTTCGGTCGACCCGTCGAGCCCGACGTGTACAACACATACGCCTCGTCTTCTCCGCTCACCGTCACATCAACGCTCGTTCGTGACCAATCCGATAACCAGTCGTCGCTCAGCGCATCGTCCATTAACAACACATCAACACCCGACAAGGGTAACCGTCCTAATACCGACTCCGACACCAACACCAGCTCAACGCCCGCATCTTTGAGCACATACTCATGACGCTCTCGCGGGTGCTCCGGCTCCAACGCCACATAGCTCGCGCCCGATTTCATCACACCCAACAGAGCGATTAGCTGACTCAAACCTCGACCCAGCGCTATCCCCACTCGGCTGCCTTGCGATACGCCCATCTCCAACAGGTAATGCGCCAACTGATTCGAACGCGCATCCAGCTCCGCATAACTTAAACTCGCTTCACCACTCTCCGCCGCCATCGATGTGCCTCGTGACAACACTTGCGCTGACCAGCCCGACAACATCGTCGGCCACAACACCGCCGACGGCTCTCCCGACAACGCACGACACTGCGCTACTCGTTCCTCTTCCGTTTGCAACGGATGCGCATGCACCGCTCGGCTCGGCGACGCCACTATCCCTCTCAATAATCGTTCATAGCTTTGTGCGTACTCCGCTATCTGCTCTCGGCTGAATAAATCCGTATTAAACGTCCAGCTAACGTGCAGCTCTCCCGCAAACTCCACCACATTCAACTCAAGCTCAACTTTCGCCGTCTGCTGCGGCGTATTCACCGTCGTCACCTCTAAATTCGGGAGCGACAACGAATGACTGTCGGTGTTGTTTAATCCAAACACTATCTGGAACACCGGATCGTGACTCAAACTTCGCTCCGGCTGCAGCGCCTCTACCAATAACTCAAACGGCAATCCTTGATGCTCATACGCGTCCATGATCATCAACTTATTTCGCGCCAATAAATCGTCAAAACTCGGCGCTCCACTGAGATCACTGCGCAGCACCACACTGTTCACAAAGAAACCGATCAACGGCGCCACTTCCAATGGCTCTCGTCCCGCTACCGCCGTCCCCACAACAATGTCATCTTCGCCACTGAGTCGACTCAACAACGCCGCAAACGCCGTTTCCATCACCATAAACAGCGTCGCCTCTGACGCTTGCGCTAACTCATTCAACCCTTGACTCAACGTCGCCGGTAATGTTTGGTGCAATACGGCACCATGATGCCGTTGTTGTGCCGGACGCCCTTGCTCAAGCGGCAAGCTATGAACTTGCGGGATCCCCGACAACTGCTCCACCCAATAAGCTTCCAACGCTGACCGTGTCGGCCCCTTCAACCACGCTTGCTGCCAGTGCGCGTAATCCGCGTATTGGATCGTCAGTGCTGGCAACGTCGGCGCCTCGCCGCGCACGTAACTGTCGTACAGCGCCACAAACTCTTTCACCAACACCCCTAACGACCAACCGTCCGCCGCTATGTGGTGCACCGTCAACAACACCACATGCGTCTGCGCATCCAGTGCCAATAACTTCACCCGCAGCATCAAATCTTGGCTCAAATCAAACGGCTTGATCGCTTCCTCTTGACCCGCCAACAACACCGCGTCTGCCTGCTCTTGCTCCGGTAAATCGGCCAATGACTCGACGTCCACAGGCACCTCAACCACCGGGCCCACCACCTGCATCACTTGCTCTCCGTCAAGCGCCACATACACCGTGCGCAGCACTTCATGACGACTCAACAACCCCGTCAACGCGTGTTGTAAGGCTTCGTGATTTAACTCGCCCCGTAACTGCAACGCCGAGAATATGTTGTACTGAGCACTGCCGCCGCCTAGGTGATCCACCAACCATAAACGGTATTGCGAACTCGATAACGGCAATGCCTCTCCTGTACGACTCACCGCTGTGATCGGCGGTAACGCTAATTCATCGACTTCACCGTCGCCTTCAAGCCATAAAATAAGAGCTGCTTTATGATTACGAATTTGCTCTATTAAATTCGGTTCAATATCTTGATCACAGAAAACCTGTAGCTCACCGTTTTCTAATGAAAACTCAATTTCAGCTTCAATACATTGATCAATTAACTGCTCTAATTTCATAACTCAACTTTCCTTTTGTTATTCTTTTTCCTCGAAAGCAATTCTTTTCTTTTTGAGTCTTCTTTTTTACGGTTTAGCTTTCGTAGAACCGTATTACCAAGCTCAATAATGTTTTTACATTCAAATATATCTCTGATGGTTAAGGTAATTTCTAAGTGTTCCTCAACCTCTCCTATCAAATGCATAATTGCTAAAGAGTGTCCGCCCAACTCAAAAAAGCTCGCGCTGGTACTGATGTCATGCTCGGGTCGTGCCAGTATTTTTGCCAGCAGGGTGACCAAGGTTTGTTCTGTTTCATTACTTGGCTCAGTAAATGGATGAGTGCCTTGTTCATTTGTGATGGCCGGCAACGCTCGTTTATCTACCTTGCCATTCGGCGTTAAGGGCAAAGCCTCTAACACCGCATAAGCACTCGGGATCAGATGCAGTGGTAAACGGGGCTCTAAATAGTCACGCAATCGCTCCGCTAACTCTCCCTCGTCTAACAACGCCTCTTTGTCAGCCAAGACCACATAGGCCACCAAGCGACCATCATCCTCTCCCGCTCCCGATTGAATCGTTACCACCGCTGACCGTAGCCCTTCATGCTCGACTAAAACGCTTTCGATTTCTCCCGGCTCTATTCGCTGCCCTCGCAGCTTGACCTGCTCATCCACTCGACCTTCATAGTGCAAACGTCCGTCCGCCAAATATCGCACTCGATCGCCCGTTCGATACATCCGTTCTTGTCCATCTTCTACAAACGGATTGTCACAATAACGCTCCGCCGTTAACGCTTCTCGCTGCCAATATCCCTGCGTTACACCCGCTCCGCCTATATACAACTCTCCACTGACGCCTCGCGGTAACAGCTCTCTCGACTCACTCAACACATAGCATTGCGTATTCGCTATCGGATAACCGATGCTCACACCTTCATTCGTCAGCCGCGCGCAGGTCGACCACACCGTCGTTTCCGTCGGTCCATACATATTCCATAGCGAATCCACTCGCTCTAACAAACGACTCGCTAAATCCTCCGCTAAACGTTCTCCACCACACAACGCCTTCAAAATAACCCCTGTGGGCCACTCTCCGCTGTCGAGCAACAACCGCCAAGTCATCGGGGTCGCTTGCATCATCGTGATTTCATGCTCCGCTAACTGTGCCGACAAACGCGCTCCATCGACACTGTCTTCTCGACGACACAGCACCACTTCCGCACCACTTATCAACGGTAAAAATAATTCCAATACATGAATGTCGAAGCTGATCGGTGTCACCGCCAATAAACGATCTCCGACTTGGCAACCGGGTTGCTCTTGCATGCTCATTAAAAAGTTCGCTACGTTGCCATGACTCACCATCACACCTTTCGGCTGGCCCGTTGAGCCGGACGTGTAAATCAGGTAAGCCAAATCGCCTGCCCTTACCTCGGAACGATACTCAGATGCACTTGCAAATAACGCCGCTTGATAATCCGTCGACGCAATATTGAACACCTTGACGCCCTCACGCTTAAATGCCGGATGCTCATCATCAACCAACACCCATTGCGCTTGGCTATCGCTTAACATGTACTGCAAGCGTTGTTCGGGGTAACTGGGATCCAGCGGCAAATACGCCGCACCGACTTTTAGGCAACCCAACAAATGGCTCATTAAAGGTAAGCTGCGTTCCAAACACACCCCTATCACATCGCCTTTTTGCACACCCTGTGCACTGAGCCAGTTCGCCACTCGATTCGCTTGCTCTTCTAGCTCACCGTAACGCCAAGACTCATCGCCACTGCGAACCGCTACCTGCGTATTTCGGGCATTGACTTGCTCTGACCAAGATTGCAAAAACGTTGCCGGAGGCGAGAACGTTGATGACGAAGGGGTTACCGGCGCTAATAACTCTCGCTGCTCGCTAGCGGATAATAAAGACGTCGCCTGGTGAGACGTGTCTAACTGCATTAGCATCAAATCAAAAGCCATCAGATAATAATGACTCAGCTGTTTAATTTGTTGCTCACTGTAAACTTGCGTGTTGTAGACAAAGTTCAAATCCATTTCATCGACGCCTAAACTTTGCGCCACACTGACCAATAAATCGAAATTAGTCTGTTCATAAGAAAATGCATTCAAGACTTCAAACGTTGAACGGCCCGTCTCATTCGCGGCCTCACTTGCCGATGATTTATTCGGCGTATTCATTTGTTCGAAAACATGGAAGTGGGTGAAGTAGAACATCACCTCAGAAAAATCTCGCCCAAGATGTTTTTGAACTTCAGAAAGAGGATACAAACGATGCGATAGGTTTTGTGCGTTAGCACTCGACACTCGCTCAATAAGTTGACGCCAAGTACAATCATCCAGCTCAAGCGCTAATGGCAAAGAGTTAAAAAATAATCCTAACCCTTGCTCTGCACCTTCTCGCTCTGGTCGACCATTACCTAACATGCACGTCATCGCTTTACGATGACCACTCACCGTCGACAGTACTTTAAGATGAGCCGCTAACAATATCGATTGAATGGGCACGCCCATGCTTTTCGACAGTGCTAACAGTTGCTCTGAATGCTGTCGAAATTTTGGTAATCCCATCGAGCGGTGTCCGGACGTGCTCGAGGTATCGTCAGGTAAACGAGGCAACTGATAGACAGGTGCATCGTGTAACATATTTCTAAAGTGTTCTATCGACTCGACTTGTGCAATGGCCTTTTGCTCAGACGCAATAAAATCACGATAGGTCCAGTCAGTTGATACCGCAGGTAAGGTCGCTCCCGCCAGTAATCGCTCATAACAATTGTACAACTCAGTGCTAAATGACGCGCGGCTCCAACCATCTAACACCGAATGATGAAAACTGATGATGAACTGAAAACTTTCTTCACTGCGTAAGAAAATATTGATTTGGTACAGCGGTCCTGATTGCCAATCAAAAACATGCGTTTTTCTTTGCTCTACCCAATGTTTTAATTGTTGCGCTTGCTCTTCACGATCGAGCAAACGAATGTCTTCGACTTCCAAAGGCAAGGGCCCATGACGCAACACCAGTTGTAGAGGACGCTCACCTTTTAAATAATAATGCGTTCTTAAAATAGGATGGCGCGCGATGCAATAGTCCAACGCTTCTCGAAATAACCCTTCGTTCCATTCACAACGAATGTGTTCCGAATTAATATCATGATATATACCACTAAAACTTTCTAGCTCGGTGTGAAATACCATGCCTGCTTGTAATGCTGATAAAGGATAAGCATCGTCATAAAATGTATCTTTGGTTTCAAACCAACTGCGTTCATCACTCGACAAAAGATCGAGTCGATTAACGACAAGGTTTTCTTTGGAAAGATTAAAAGGTTTTATCTTTTCGGCCAACTTACTGATTGTCTGATGCACAAAAATATCTTGCACCGCTAAAAACCAGCCTAATTTCTTTAACTCTGAAACAATTCGGATCGACAAGATTGAGTCTCCACCGATACTAAAGAAATTGTCATGGATCCCTACCGACTCTCGACGCAACACCTCACCCCAAATCTCACACAACATCTCTTCGGTCGCATTGCGTGGCGCGACATATTCCACACCCGTCGTTTGACCATCCACCGCTGGCAACGCCGCCTTTATCCACCTTGCCATTCGCCGTCAACGGCATCGCCGCCAACAACACATACTGCTGCGGGACCATGTAACTCGGTAACCGCTCACTCAAGCGCGTTCGATACTCATCCAACACACTCTGGACCGCCTCTGCCTCCGGCATCAACTCCGGCACCACATACGCCACTAACCGCTGCTCCGGCGCCTCTCCCTGCACCAACACACACGACGATTGCACGCCCTCGCAACTGTCCAGCACCGCGCCAATTTCACCCAACTCCACTCGGAAGCCGCGCACCTTAACCTGCTCATCTCGTCGACCCACATACACCAGGCCGCCCGTCTCACTCCAACGCACCAAGTCGCCACTGCGATACCAACGCGCTCCCGCCTCATAACCATGCGCCTCAAATCCCGACGCCTCCGGCTCGCTCACATAACCCAAGCCAACTCCCGCTCCCGCTATGCACAACTCGCCCACACTCCCCGGCGGTTGACTCTCGCCTCCCTCGCCTTGAATGTACAATTGCGTATTCGCTATCCCTCGACCTATCGGCACGCCCGCACTGTCCGGCAACGACGACAACGCCGACAACGACGTCACTCGGTATTCACTGCAACCCACCACCGTTTCCGTCGGTCCGTACTCATTCACAAAGGTCGCATGCGCCAAACGCTCGCCTTTCCAATGCCGTAAGCTCCCAACGTGCCACTGCTCTCCGCCGACCACCACACAATGCTTCGCATCACTGCGCGCCTCTCGATCTAATCCATGCGACAACGCCGTTAAATGCGCCGGCGTGATTTTAAATAAACACGCCTCTTCTCCCATCAAACGCTCTCCTAGCGCCGACAACACATCGCCCTCTTCTGGCAACAACTCCACTGTTCCGCCCGATAATAACGGCGCGTACAACGTCGTGATCGTCGCATCAAAACACAGCGGCGAACTCACCACCGAACGCTCGATGGAATCACCCAAGTAACTCTGCGCATGACTTAAATAATGACTCAAACCTCCATGGCTGATGCGCACCCCTTTCGGTCGACCCGTCGAGCCCGACGTGTACAACACATACGCCTCGTCTTCTCCGCTCACCGTCACATCAACGCTCGTTCGTGACCAATCTGATAACCAGTCGTCGCTCAGCGCATCGTCCATTAACAACACATCAACACCCGACAAGGGTAACCGTCCTAATACCGACTCCGACACCAACACCAGCTCAACGCCCGCATCTTTGAGCACATACTCATGACGCTCTCGCGGGTGCTCCGGCTCCAACGCCACATAGCTCGCCCCCGACTTCATCACACCCAACAGACCGATTAGCTGACTCAAACCTCGACCCAGCGCTATCCCCACTCGGCTGCCTTGCGATACGCCCATCTCCAACAGGTAATGCGCTAACTGATTCGAACGCGCATCCAGCTCCGCATAACTTAAACTCGCTTCACCACTCTCCGCTGCCATCGACGTCCCTCGTGACAACACTTGCGCTGACCAGCCCGACAACATCGTCGGCCACAACACCGCCGACGGCTCTCCCGACAACGCATGACACTGCGCTACTCGCTCCTCTTCCGTTTGCAACGGATGCGCATGCACCGCTCGGCTCGGCGACGCCACTATCCCTCTCAATAATCGTTCATAGCTTTGTGCGTACTCCGCTATCTGCTCTCGGCTGAATAAATCCGTATTAAACGTCCAGCTAACGTGCAGCTCTCCCGCAAACTCCACCACATTCAACTCAAGCTCAACTTTCGCCGTCTGCTGCGGCGTATTCACCGTCGTCACCTCTAAATTCGGGAGCGACAACGAATGACTGTCGGTGTTGTTTAATCCAAACACTATCTGGAACACCGGATCGTGACTCAAACTTCGCTCCGGCTGCAGCGCCTCTACCAATAACTCAAACGGCAATCCTTGATGCTCATACGCGTCCATGATCATCAACTTATTTCGCGCCAATAAATCGTCAAAACTCGACGCTCCACTGAGATCACTGCGCAGCACCACACTGTTCACAAAGAAACCAATCAACGGCGCCACTTCCAATGGCTCTCGTCCCGCTACCGCTGTCCCCACAACAATGTCATCTTCGCCACTGAGCCGACTCAACAACGCCGCAAACGCCGTTTCCATCACCATAAACAGCGTCGCCTCTGACGCTTGCGCTAACTCATTCAACCCTTGACTCAACGTCGCCGGTAACGTCTGCTGGTACGACGCGCCATGATGCCGTTGTTGCGCTGGACGCCCTTGCTCAAGCGGCAAGCTATGAACTTGCGGGATCCCCGACAACTGCTCCACCCAGTAAGCTTCCAACGCTGACCGTGTCGGCCCCTTCAACCACGCTTGCTGCCAGTGCGCGTAATCCGCGTATTGGATCGTCAGTGCTGGCAACGTCGGCGCCTCGCCGCGCACGTAACTGTCGTACAGCGCCACAAACTCTTTCACCAACACCCCTAACGACCAACCGTCCGCCGCTATGTGGTGCACCGTCAACAACACCACATGCGTCTGCGCATCCAGTGCCAATAACTTCACCCGCAGCATCAAATCTTGGCTCAAATCAAACGGCTTGATCGCTTCCTCTTGACCCGCCAACAACACCGCGTCTGCCTGCTCTTGCTCCGGTAAATCGGCCAATGACTCGACGTCCACAGGCACCTCAACCACCGGGCCCACCACCTGCATCACTTGCTCTCCGTCGAGCGCCACATACACCGTGCGCAGCACTTCATGACGACTCAACAATCCGGTCAACGCTTGCTGTAAGGCTTCGTGATTTAACTCGCCCCGTAACTGCAACGCCGAGAATATGTTGTACTGAGCACTGCCCCCGCCTAGGTGATCCACCAACCATAAGCGGTATTGCGAACTCGATAACGGCAATGCCTCTCCGGTCCGACTCACCGCCGTGATCGGCGGTAACCGCTCCGCACTCGGCGCTTGCTCGGCAATATAGGCCGCTAACTCACTCAATCGGGGATGATCAAATATGGCCTTTATCGGCAACGCCACTTGGCAGTGTGATCGCACCTCGGCCACTAAACGGATCGACAATAATGAATGCCCACCTAGGTTAAAAAAGTGCGCTTGCCGACCGATGTGCGCGACGTCAATGTCCAGCATCGACGACCATAAACTCGCCAGCAGCTCTTCCAATTCTCCGCGCGGAGCTTCGTAGTTCTCGCCCTGCTCGCCCTCCGCCGCTGGCAACGCCGCCTTATCCACCTTGCCATTCGCCGTCAACGGCATCGCCGCCAACAACACATACTGCTGCGGGACCATGTAACTCGGTAACCGCTCACTCAAGCGCGTTCGATACTCATCCAACACACTCTGGACCGCCTCTGCCTCCGGCATCAACTCCGGCACCACATACGCCACTAACCGCTGCTCCGGCGCCTCTCCCTGCACCAACACACACGACGATTGCACGCCCTCGCAACTGTCCAGCACCGCACCAATTTCACCCAACTCCACTCGGAAGCCGCGCACCTTAACCTGCTCATCTCGTCGGCCCACATACACCAAGCCGCCCGTCTCACTCCAGCGCACCAAGTCGCCACTGCGATACCAACGCGCTCCCGCCTCATAACCATGCGCCTCAAATCCCGACGCCTCCGGCTCGCTCACATAACCCAAGCCAACTCCCGCTCCCGCTATGCACAACTCGCCCACACTCCCCGGCGGTTGACTCTCGCCTCCCTCGCCTTGAATGTACAATTGCGTATTCGCTATCCCTCGACCTATCGGCACGCCCGCACTGTCCGGCAACGACGACAACGCCGACAACGACGTTACTCGGTATTCACTGCAACCCACCACCGTTTCCGTCGGTCCGTACTCATTCACAAAGGTCGCATGCGCCAAACGCTCGCCTTTCCAATGCCGTAAGCTCCCAACGTGCCACTGCTCTCCGCCGACCACCACACAATGCTTCGCATCACTGTGCGCCTCTCGATCTAAACCATGCGACAACGCCGTTAAATGCGCCGGCGTGATTTTAAATAAACACGCCTCTTCTCCCATCAAACGCTCTCCTAGCGCCGACAACACATCGCCCTCTTCCGGCAACAACTCCACTGTTCCGCCCGATAATAACGGCGCGTACAACGTCGTGATCGTCGCATCAAAACACAGCGGCGAACTCACCACCGAACGCTCGATGGAATCACCCAAGTAACTCTGCGCATGACTTAAATAATGACTCAAACCTCCATGGCTGATGCGCACCCCTTTCGGTCGACCCGTCGAGCCCGACGTGTACAACACATACGCCTCGTCTTCTCCGCTCACCGTCACATCAACGCTCGTTCGTGACCAATCCGATAACCAGTCGTCGCTCAGCGCATCGTCCATTAACAACACATCCACACCCGACAAGGGTAACCGTCCTAATACCGACTCCGACACCAACACCAGCTCAACGCCCGCATCTTTGAGCACATACTCATGACGCTCCCGCGGATGCTCCGGCTCCAACGCCACATAGCTCGCCCCCGACTTCATCACACCCAACAGACCGATTAGCTGACTCAAACCTCGACCCAGCGCTATCCCCACTCGGCTGCCTTGCGATACGCCCATCTCCAACAGGTAATGCGCTAACTGATTCGAACGCGCATCCAGCTCTGCATAACTTAAACTCGCTTCACCACTCTCCGCCGCCATCGACGTCCCTCGTGACAACACTTGCGCTGACCAGCCCGACAACATCGTCGGCCACAACACCGCCGACGGCTCTCCCGACAACGCACGACACTGCGCCACTCGCTCCTCTTCCGTTTGCCACTCAGTTTGCTCATGAGCACCGTCTAAGTCAGTCAGTAACGCTTGGAACGTGCGCAAATAATATTGGCCCAGCTGCGCCATCAATTCTTCGCTGAACTCTCGACTGTCATAACTGAAACTTAACAATAAGTTATCGGTTCCAGACGTCCGACTGACGTCCACCACTAAATCAAAATTGGTTTCTTCATAGCCCGACGCACTGAGCACTTCGACATCACGCTTCTCAACAATTTCTCGCGCCTGCTCATACGCGTGAAAATGCGTGTAATTGAATGACACTTCAGAAAAATTGATACCGCTGTCTTGTTGGATCTGTGACATCGGATAGCGTCGATACGCCATGTTTTTTCGGTACGTATTCGAGACATGAGCAATCAACGCGCGCCAACTTCCTGATGGCAGCGTCTCGCATAAAGGCAAAGAATTTAAAAATAACCCTAGCCCTTGATCGGCTTGCTCTTGTTCGGGCCGTCCATTCACTGTAATGCAGCTCAATGCACTCGATTGACCACTGAGCATCGACAGCACTTTTAAATGGCCCGTTATCAACAACGCTTGGATAGGGACACCTAATTGTTGTGCAACCCCCAACAAATTTTGAGATAAGTCAGTAAACTCGCGAATGCGAAGCCAGCTTAATCGCTCAGGCCCATCCCACTGCGGATAAAGACGCGGCAACTGCACACTAGGAACCTCTTTGAGCTGTTGCTTAAAGTACGCTCGCGCCGACTCATCCTGAAGCGTTTGCTGCTCTAATGCGATAAAATCTCGGTACGTCCAATCAACAACCGGTGCATCGAGCGTTTCACCTGAGAGCAAGCGCTCATAACATGCGTACAATTCGGTTGTTAATGTCACTCGACTCCAACCATCTAATACCGAGTGATGAAAACTGACTATGTATTCAAAACTGTCGTCTTGACGTCGAAAAATAGTGATTTGAAACAACGGTCCTCTGAGCCAATTAAAAGGGTGCGCCTTCTGTGCGGCTTTCCATTGCTCAATATGTTCGGCTTGTTCAGCATCCGATTGCTCTCGAATATCCTCAATCACCAAAGGCAGTGGCACGTCTTTATAAACCAACTGCAAAGGACGTTCGCCTTTTAAGCGATAACCAGTGCGCAATAAGGGATGGCGGGTGACACAATAGCTAAGCGCTTGGCGGAAGAAATTTTCATGCCATTCACAACGCACATGCTCAGCATTCAGATCGTGATAAGTCCCATCAAAATCGGCCAACTCCGTGTGAAAAACCATGCCGCTTTGTAAGGCCGATAATGGGTAAGCGTCTTCTAATTCTTCTGGAAAAGTCGATTGCAATTCATCTCGTTCTGAATCCGTTAATTGACCAAACGGTTGCGACTTTTTCTCGGTAGATGCTGAAGATTCACCTTTAAGGTACTCAATAATTTGAAGCTTATTTTCTTTTATTTTAGTCTTTAGTGCGTCAGGAAAATTATTTTTTTCTGCCACATATGCCAACTCATCGTTTTTTAAATATAAAACAATATTTAACTCATCAGCTTGCTCAAGAATTAACTTAACCGTAGACACTAAAATACTCCCTCATCAACTTCTTTGCCTTCGCCTGTTAGCTTATCTATATGAGTCTCTTTCTTCTTAATATTTAATTCTTCTTCTGACTCAATCTTTTTAATTAAAAGGCTCAACTTACTGATTGTCTGATGCACAAAAATATCTTGCACCGCTAAAAACCAGCCTAATTTCTTTAACTCTGAAACAATTCGGATCGACAAGATTGAGTCTCCACCGATGCTAAAGAAATTGTCATGGATCCCAACCGACTCTCGACGCAACACCTCTCCCCAAATCTCACACAACATCTCTTCGGCCGCATTGCGTGGCGCGACATATTCCACACCCGTCGTTTGACCATCCACCGCTGGCAACGCCGCCTTTATCCACCTTGCCATTCGCCGTCAACGGCATCGCCGCCAACAACACATACTGCTGCGGGACCATGTAACTCGGTAACCGCTCACTCAAGCGCGTTCGATACTCATCCAACACACTCTGGACCGCCTCTGCCTCCGGCATCAACTCCGGCACCACATACGCCACTAACCGCTGCTCCGGCGCCTCTCCCTGCACCAACACACACGACGATTGCACGCCCTCGCAACTGTCCAGCACCGCGCCAATTTCACCCAACTCCACTCGGAAGCCGCGCACCTTAACCTGCTCATCTCGTCGGCCCACATACACCAAACCGCCCGTCTCACTCCAACGCACCAAGTCGCCACTGCGATACCAACGTGCTCCCGCCTCATAACCATGCGCCTCAAATCCCGACGCCTCCGGCTCGCTCACATAACCCAAGCCAACTCCCGCTCCCGCTATGCACAACTCGCCCACACTCCCCGGCGGTTGACTCTCGCCTCCCTCGCCTTGAATGTACAATTGCGTATTCGCTATCCCTCGACCTATCGGCACACCCGCACTGTCCGGCAACGACGACAACGCCGACAACGACGTCACTCGGTATTCACTGCAACCCACCACCGTTTCCGTCGGTCCGTACTCATTCACAAAGGTCGCATGCGCCAAACGCTCGCCTTTCCAATGCCGTAAGCTCCCAACGTGCCACTGCTCTCCGCCGACCACCACACAATGCTTCGCATCACTGCGCGCCTCTCGATCTAATCCATGCGACAACGCCGTTAAATGCGCCGGCGTGATTTTAAATAAACACGCCTCTTCTCCCATCAAACGCTCTCCTAGCGCCGACAACACATCGCCCTCTTCCGGCAACAACTCCACTGTTCCGCCCGATAATAACGGCGCGTACAACGTCGTGATCGTCGCATCAAAACACAGCGGCGAACTCACCACCGAACGCTCGATGGAATCACCCAAGTAACTCTGCGCATGACTTAAATAATGACTCAAACCTCCATGGCTGATGCGCACCCCTTTCGGTCGACCCGTCGAGCCCGACGTGTACAACACATACGCCTCGTCTTCTCCGCTCACCGTCACATCAACGCTCGTTCGTGACCAATCCGATAACCAGTCGTCGCTCAGCGCATCGTCCATTAACAACACATCCACACCCGACAAGGGCAACCGTCCTAATACCGACTCCGACACCAACACCAGCTCAACGCCCGCATCTTTGAGCACATACTCATGACGCTCCCGCGGATGCTCCGGCTCCAACGCCACATAGCTCGCACCCGACTTCATCACACCCAACAGACCGATTAGCTGACTCAAACCTCGACCCAGCGCTATCCCCACTCGGCTGCCTTGCGATACGCCCATCTCCAACAGGTAATGCGCTAACTGATTCGAACGCGCATCCAGCTCCGCATAACTTAAACTCGCTTCACCACTCTCCGCCGCCATCGACGCCCCTCGTGACAACACTTGCGCTGACCAGCCCGACAACATCGTCGGCCACAACACCGCCGACGGCTCTCCCGACAACGCACGACACTGCGCCACTCGCTCCTCTTCCGTTTGCAACGGATGCGCATGCACCGCTCGGCTCGGCGACGCCACTATCCCTCTCAATAATCGTTCATAGCTTTGTGCGTACTCCGCTATCTGCTCTCGGCTGAATAAATCCGTATTAAACGTCCAGCTAACGTGCAGCTCTCCCGCAAACTCCACCACATTCAACTCAAGCTCGACTCGAGTATGTTTAGCAGGAGTTTTAACACTAGTGATCTGAAGGTTGGGCAACGACAACGAATGACTGTCGGTGTTGTTTAATCCAAACACTATCTGGAACACCGGATCGTGACTCAAACTTCGCTCCGGCTGCAGCGCCTCTACCAATAACTCAAACGGCAATCCTTGATGCTCATACGCGTCCATGATCATCAACTTATTTCGCGCCAATAAATCGTCAAAACTTGGCGCTCCACTGAGATCACTGCGCAGCACCACACTGTTCACAAAGAAACCGATCAACGGCGCCACTTCCAATGGCTCTCGTCCCGCTACCGCCGTCCCCACAACAATGTCATCTTCGCCACTGAGTCGACTCAACAACGCCGCAAACGCCGTTTCCATCACCATAAACAGCGTCGCCTCTGACGCTTGCGCTAACTCATTCAACCCTTGACTCAACGTCGCCGGTAACGTCTGCTGGTACGACGCGCCATGATGCCGTTGTTGCGCTGGACGCCCTTGCTCAAGCGGCAAGCTATGAACTTGCGGGATCCCCGACAACTGCTCCACCCAGTAAGCTTCCAACGCTGACCGTGTCGGCCCCTTCAACCACGCTTGCTGCCAGTGCGCGTAATCCGCGTATTGGATGGTCAGTGCTGGCAACGTCGGCGCCTCGCCGCGCACGTAACTGTCGTACAGCGCCACAAACTCTTTCACCAACACCCCTAACGACCAACCGTCCGCTGCTATGTGGTGCACCGTCAACAACACCACATGCGTCTGCGCATCCAGTGCCAATAACTTCACTCGCAGCATCAAATCTTGGCTCAAATCAAACGGCTTGATCGCTTCCTCTTGACCCGCCAACAACACCGCGTCTGCCTGCTCTTGCTCCGGTAAATCGGCCAATGACTCGACGTCCACAGGCACCTCAACCACCGGGCCCACCACCTGCATCACTTGCTCTCCGTCGAGCGCCACATACACCGTGCGCAGCACTTCATGACGACTCAACAATCCGGTCAACGCTTGTTGTAAGGCTTCGTGATTTAACTCGCCCCGTAACTGCAACGCCGAGAATATGTTGTACTGAGCACTGCCCCCGCCTAGGTGATCCACCAACCATAAGCGGTATTGCGAACTCGATAACGGCAATGCCTCTCCGGTCCGACTCACCGCCGTGATCGGCGGTAACCGCTCCGCACTCGGCGCTTGCTCGGCAATATAGGCCGCTAACTCACTCAATCGGGGATGATCAAATATGGCTTTTATCGGCAACGCCACTTGGCAGTGTGATCGCACCTCGGCCACTAAACGGATCGACAATAATGAATGCCCACCTAGGTTAAAAAAGTGCGCTTGCCGACCGATGTGCGCGACGTCAATGTCCAGCATCGACGACCATAAACTCGCCAGCAGCTCTTCCAATTCTCCGCGCGGAGCTTCGTAGTTCTCGCCCTGCTCGCCCTCCACCGCTGGCAACGCCGCCTTATCCACCTTGCCATTCGCCGTCAACGGCATCGCCGCCAACAACACATACTGCTGCGGGACCATGTAACTCGGTAACCGCTCACTCAAGCGCGTTCGATACTCATCCAACACACGCTGGACCGCCTCCGCCTCCGGCATCAACTCCGGCACCACATACGCCACTAACCGCTGCTCCGGCGCCTCTCCCTGCACCAACACACACGACGATTGCACGCCCTCGCAACTGTCCAGCACCGCGCCAATTTCACCCAACTCCACTCGGAAGCCGCGCACCTTAACCTGCTCATCTCGTCGGCCCACATACACCAGGCCGCCCGTCTCACTCCAACGCACCAAGTCGCCACTGCGATACCAACGCGCTCCCGCCTCATAACCATGCGCCTCAAATCCCGACGCCTCCGGCTCGCTCACATAACCCAAGCCAACTCCCGCTCCCGCTATGCATAACTCGCCCACACTCCCCGGCGGTTGACTCTCGCCTCCCTCGCCTTGAATGTACAATTGCGTATTCGCTATCCCTCGACCTATCGGCACGCCCGCACTGTCCGGCAACGACGACAACGCCGACAACGACGTCACTCGGTATTCACTGCAACCCACCACCGTTTCCGTCGGTCCGTACTCATTCACAAAGGTCGCATGCGCCAAACGCTCGCCTTTCCAATGCCGTAAGCTCCCAACGTGCCACTGCTCTCCGCCGACCACCACACAATGCTTCGCATCACTGCGCGCCTCTCGATCTAATCCATGCGACAACGCCGTTAAATGCGCCGGCGTGATTTTAAATAAACACGCCTCTTCTCCCATCAAACGCTCTCCTAGCGCCGACAACACATCGCCCTCTTCCGGCAACAACTCCACTGTTCCGCCCGATAATAACGGCGCGTACAACGTCGTGATCGTCGCATCAAAACACAGCGGCGAACTCACCACCGAACGCTCGATGGAATCACCCAAGTAACTCTGCGCATGACTTAAATAATGACTCAAACCTCCATGGCTGATGCGCACCCCTTTCGGTCGACCCGTCGAGCCCGACGTGTACAACACATACGCCTCGTCTTCTCCGCTCACCGTCACATCAACGCTCGTTCGTGACCAATCCGATAACCAGTCGTCGCTCAGCGCATCGTCCATTAACAACACATCAACACCCGACAAGGGTAACCGTCCTAATACCGACTCCGACACCAACACCAGCTCAACGCCCGCATCTTTGAGCACATACTCATGACGCTCCCGCGGATGCTCCGGCTCCAACGCCACATAGCTCGCGCCCGACTTCATCACACCCAACAGACCGATTAGCTGACTCAAACCTCGACCCAGCGCTATCCCCACTCGGCTGCCTTGCGATACGCCCATCTCCAACAGGTAATGCGCCAACTGATTCGAACGCGCATCCAGCTCCGCATAACTTAAACTCGCTTCACCACTCTCCGCCGCCATCGACGTGCCTCGTGACAACACTTGCGCTGACCAGCCCGACAACATCGTCGGCCACAACACCGCCGACGGCTCTCCCGACAACGCATGACACTGCGCTACTCGCTCCTCTTCCGTTTGCAACGGATGCGCATGCACCGCTCGGCTCGGCGACGCCACTATCCCTCTCAATAATCGCTCGTAGCTTTGTGCGTACTCCGCTATCTGCTCTCGGCTGAATAAATCCGTATTAAACGTCCAGCTAACGTGCAGCTCTCCCGCAAACTCCACCACATTCAACTCAAGCTCAACTTTCGCCGTCTGCTGCGGCGTATTCACCGTCGTCACCTCTAAATTCGGAAGCGACAACGAATGACTGTCGGTGTTGTTTAATCCAAACACTATCTGGAACACCGGATCGTGACTCAAACTTCGCTCCGGCTGCAGCGCCTCTACCAATAACTCAAACGGCAATCCTTGATGCTCATACGCGTCCATGATCATCAACTTATTTCGCGCCAATAAATCGTCAAAACTCGACGCTCCACTGAGATCACTGCGCAGCACCACACTGTTCACAAAGAAACCAATCAACGGCGCCACTTCCAATGGCTCTCGTCCCGCTACCGCCGTCCCCACAACAATGTCATCTTCGCCACTGAGTCGACTCAACAACGCCGCAAACGCCGTTTCCATCACCATAAACAGCGTCGCCTCTGACGCTTGCGCTAACTCATTCAACCCTTGACTCAACGTCGCCGGTAATGTTTGATGCAATACGGCACCATGATGCCGTTGTTGCGCTGGACGCCCTTGCTCAAGCGGCAAGCTATGAACTTGCGGGATCCCCGACAACTGCTCCACCCAATAAGCTTCCAACGCTGACCGTGTCGGCCCCTTCAACCACGCTTGCTGCCAGTGCGCGTAATCCGCGTATTGGATGGTCAGTGCTGGCAACGTCGGCGCCTCGCCGCGCACGTAACTGTCGTACAGCGCCACAAACTCTTTCACCAACACCCCTAACGACCAACCGTCCGCCGCTATGTGGTGCACCGTCAACAACACCACATGCGTCTGCGCATCCAGTGCCAATAACTTCACCCGCAGCATCAAATCTTGGCTCAAATCAAACGGCTTGATCGCTTCCTCTTGACCCGCCAACAACACCGCGTCTGCCTGCTCTTGCTCCGGTAAATCGGCCAATGACTCGACGTCCACAGGCACCTCAACCACCGGGCCCACCACCTGCATCACTTGCTCTCCGTCGAGCGCCACATACACCGTGCGCAGCACTTCATGACGACTCAACAACCCCGTCAACGCTTGCTGTAAGGCTTCGTGATTTAACTCGCCCCGCAGTTTTAACGATGTGAATATATTGAATTGAGTACTAGTGCCATTTAAATGATCGATAAACCATAATCTATTTTGTGCAAAAGAAAGCGCTAGACTGTTCGAGCGATCAACAGGTTTAATTTCAGTAGAGGTTACAGAGTCCAAGTTCTGCAAATATTCTGCTAACTCTTCAACCGTGCTGTATTGAAAAAGATCACGAACCGAAAGGTTCCTATTTAACTGCTTATTACACAATCCAATGACTTTTGTTGCTAATAATGAATGACCACCTATTGCAAAGAAATTATCCGTTATACCAACTCTAGAAATACCTAAGCACTCTTGCCAAATGTCACACACTTGTTGCTGTAATTCGTTGATCGCGGGTACAAAATCGCTCGTAAAATGCTCTTGTTGCTCAAAAACCTTCAACGACCGTTTATCAATCTTTCCATTTGAAGTGACTGGCAACTGCTCATGCGTGATAAATATATTCGGAACCATGTAATTCGGGACACTATTGAGCATCAGAGGTTTAATTTTCTGAGCTAATTGGAGTCCGACTTCGAATAGTTGCGGGTGATTATAATGGTAGTTTTGACTGTATTTATCTATGGCTCTAATGCTAACAGGAAGGTTTCTAGAACAAATAAAATCAAGCTGACCAACAGCGCTTTGAGACCATGTAAGGTCACAATAAAAACCATTACTCTCGGCCTGCTCAATAATTAAAAATAGTTCCGAAATGAAATCTGTGGACTCTTTATCAAAAGCAGACAAATCGCCTAGTGGCTTGATGAGCTTAGTTTCTGGCCAGTATCCAAGACCTAAGGATATTTCTAACTCTTTGGAAAGCCGAAGATTTGGAAGACCGTGTACACCAAAAGACTCCAGATTACTGTCAAACAATTCTTTTAGTTGTTCGATCCCTTGATACTCAAACCACTCTGCAACCTGATGAATACTATGAGTATGATCAAGAAAAAGCACCGCATCATAGCGATATCTAAGCATTTCGTTAGATCCCATACCGCGCTTAACTTTTAAATCAACGTTAGTAATACGAGGAAATGTTCGACCTAAAGAGTCAAAATAACTGGGACTTAATAAGAGTTCTTTTTCCTTTTGTCGTAGCGCATTAATTCTATTTTTGAGTTCACTAACAGTAATTGCTTGGTTTAATTTCGACAGCTCTATCGCAGTTAAGTGAGTGTGTAGTAAATCTAAATTACGGATATCACCAAAAAAGATCTTGGCTCCGCTTTCAGTTCGATCCAGACATAACCGAATAACTTCTTCTAAGTAATAAAAGCTGGGAAAATACTGTGCGACAGAATTAATAATTACAAGATCGAATTTTTCATTAATATTTTTAATACTCAAACCATCGCCTTGCGATAAGGAAACATGGTTCCAACCGAAAATATCTAACTGAGGCTGGATTCGACTCAATGCTTCAGGAGATATGTCAATCGCTTTGACATATTCACACTGATTAGCATATCGAAATAGAAGAAGTCCAGTTCCGCAACCAATCTCGAGAACACGTTTCGGACTAAGTTGTAAAATTCGTTTTACAGTCTCATCAACCCATTCACGCATTTCGCGCTTTGGGATTTCTTCACCGCTATAACTGTTATTCCAACCACTGTAGTTGCTTAATACATCATAACTATCAGAAGAGCTTAAATACTCTTCATCAAATACAGACTCCCATTGAGAAATGGTGTCTGAAAAAAGTTTCTTTGTTGCTTGTTGTAAAAAGTCTGTCGATGGACATACATGTGCTACAAGTTGTTGGAAACCATTCTCTTTTATTACTACAGAGGCCGCTGCATCGGATATATCATCCAGCTCTAATAATCGACTCTCAACCTCGCCTAGCTCGACTCGAAACCCATGTAGCTTAACTTGGTCATCCATACGACCTAAATATTCAATATCACCGTTTCCTAGATACCTAGATAAATCACCGGTTTTATAAACCCTCTTCAACTCACCATTTATATTACACTCAAAAAACTTTTCACTCGTTAAGTCAGGTCGATTAACATATCCTCTAGCTAATCCCGCTCCAGCGATATGAAGCTCACCCGGTACCCCAATTGGAACTATATTGAGCTGTTCATCTAGGATATATATTTCAATATTTTGTATTGGCTTTCCGATAGGTACTTTTGAAATAGATAATGCTGGATCAGCATACCAAGAGGTTACGTCAATCGCGGCTTCAGTCGGGCCATACAAATTATGTAAT
The DNA here is from genome assembly GCF_031198435.1 of Pleionea litopenaei. GTDB lineage: Bacteria > Pseudomonadota > Gammaproteobacteria > Enterobacterales > Kangiellaceae > Pleionea > Pleionea litopenaei. The sequence continues at coordinate 4,349,690 of NZ_CP133548.1, read as the reverse complement.
TGAGCCGAACCGCAGCAATAAAATAAATTAACTGTCTCAGGGGGGAGCGCCTCACCGCTGCAAATAACTTGCTTTATGGACGAGCACTCATTCCAAAGTCCACTATTTAGCATTGCTAAGAGCATAGATGGAACAAAGTGAATAATGGTCACTCTCTCACTTTGTATTAAGCGACTAAGGTAAGTTGGGTCCTTATGCCCTTCTGGTTTTGCCACTACTAACTTTGCGCCAAAACTAAGAGGCCAAATGAACTCCCAAACAGAAACATCAAAACTATAAGGCGTTTTTTGAGCCACAACATCATCTACATTGATGTCAAACTCACTCTGCATCCAATCTATGCGATTGTACAATGCACCATGTTCGATCATTACTCCTTTAGGCACACCAGTCGAGCCAGATGTATAGATGACGTAGGCCAAAGACTCTAAAGTAGCATCAGCCGGAGACTTCACTAAATTTGTTGACGGAAAAGCACAGAAACTAGAAGATTTATCTAACGCAAATACATTCTCACCTAAATGATTAAAATTTTCGAGGAACTTACTTTGAGTTAGTATTATTGTTATATCAGCGTTTTCGACTATGTATTCTTGTCGAGCAACTGGAAAGCTCGGCTCGATTGGAACGTAGGCTCCACCAGCTTTTAATATACCAAATATACCGATGACCATTTCTAGGGATCTTTCTACGGCAATTCCAACCTTAACATCTCGATAAACGCCTCTTTCACGCAAAAAGTGGGCAACCTGATTTGCCCTACCATTCAACTCACTATAAGAAAGCTCTTCACCATCAAATGAAACGGCGACATTATTTGGACGGCACTCAACCTGGCGATCAAATAGTTCTAATATATTGTCAACTCTCTTTAATGGCTTGGTGGTATTACAGATTTCAGTTAGCATATCAAGGGAGTCTGACGATGTAATTCGAAGAGAATTAACTGACTTTTCTGGGTTACTCAGCGCATCTTCTACTAAAACCTTAAACGACTTAGAGAAGCGATCAATCGTATCACCACTGAACAAGTCGGTAGCATATAGCCATGTAAGAAGTAACTGGCCACTACTCTCAATAGCCATCAAAGAAATATCGAAAAGTGTCGTTTCGTCACCTTCAAATATTTGTTCTATTTTCAAGTCTGGCAAATCTAACGTTCCACGCTCACTATTTTGAAGCGTTAACGAAACCTGAAACAATGGCGAAGCACTTAAGGTACGCTCTGGTAATAACTCACCAACAAGATCCTCAAAAGGCACTATTTGATGAGAAAAAGCATTTATCGCCAATTGCTTGCTTTTATTTAAAAAAACAGAGAAAGATGGGTTATCTGAAAGGTCATTCCTAAAAATCAATGTATTAACAAAGAACCCTATCAAAGGCTCAATATCAGAATGGTCGCGACCTGCTACGGGGCTTCCGATCACGACATCTGTTTCGCGACTCCAACGACTTATCAAAATCGCTAACAAACTTTGCAATAGCATAAATAGACTGACACCATTTTTCTTTGCAAACTTATTTAACTTGTCAGTAAGTTCATTATCGAAGCTTTGATAAACAGAACTACCACGAAAGCTTTGTTGGCTGGGTCGAGTAAAATCGGTAGGTAAGCTATGTAACTTTGGCAATCCACTTAAATGCTCAAGCCAGTAGTTAAAGCTACTTTTGTATCGATTACTTGTTAGCTCACGATTTTGCCAAGAAGCATAATCAACGTACTGAATACTCAATGGTGGCATTTTTGAATCTATGGCGCCTATGAACGAGCTGTAATGTTGTATGAACTCTTTAATTATCAGTCCTTTTGACCAACCATCCGACGCAATATGATGTACGTTAAAAAGTAGAATGCCGGTTACAATTTCGTTCTCTTGTGAGGTTTTAATAAAACCTGCTCTCACCATTATGTCCGTAGCTAAATTAAATGGCTTTAAACGATCTACCTTTATTATCTCTCTAATTCTACTGGCTTGCTCCTTATCATCTAACTCGCATAAATCCCAAATACTAAGGCAGAAATTCACATCACTAAGTATCTTTTGGACTGGTTCAGATTCCTTTTCTAAATATATTGTCCTTAGAACCTCATGTCGCTCGATGATTTTCTGGATTGCCTTTTCAGCAGCTGCGAGTTCGAATCGACCTGAAACCTTTAACGCGACTGGAATATTATATTGAGCACTTCCATTCTCTAACTGATCGATAAACCATAACCGCTTTTGACTGGATGACAAAGGAAACTCAATTTGCTTGTCTCGATCGATAGGCACTATATCAACAACTGAACCATCACTCTTAACCAGGTTAGAATCAGATAAAAATGCTATCAATTCCGACTTATACATTCGAATAGCATTGGCAACATCTTGATTCATAGCACCCTTAGGTGCTCTGACAGTTAAATCACCATTCCTTTCGGCTATTGATATATTACGAGTAACTAATTGTTCGATTAACTGTTTAAAGTCCATTAAAGTACAAACTCCTCGGCATCTTCGTCCATCGCATCGAATCCAGCATTAATTTTGAGAAGAGCAATATTAGTATCTAATATTCTTGCAATTTCCCTTATCGTTGGAGTGAGAAAAACCTGTTTCACTTCTATCTTTTGCTCAAAACGTTTGTGAATCGCTGTAATTAACCTTATTGCAAGTAAGGAGTGTCCACCTTGGTCAAAGAAACTTGATACCACACAGATCTCACTGTCACTAAGATTGAGTAGTTCGGACCAGATATCGACAAGAGCTTGCTCACTTTCTGTCTCAGCGCTGACGCGAGAATTAATGTACTGAAGCTTAGGCAACTTACTTCTATCGACTTTACCGTTTGGACGATAAGGGAAAGCATCAATAACCTCTATTGCAGCGGGAATCATGTAAGCGGGCAATTTATCTTTTAAGATGCTGAACGCATAAGTCACAAGTTCTTCTGGTGAGTACTCAGAAGAGCTAGACTTTGTTAGATAAGCAATTAAATTCTTACTCTCAGAGAGCAAATCATCGACCAGAACGATAGCTTTAGAAATATGTTTATCATTAAGTAATAGGTTAGCAATCTCACCCAACTCGATTCGGTGACCTCGAACCTTCACTTGCTCATCTTTACGACCAAGACATTCTACTAATCCATTTGGTAAAACCCTGGCCAAGTCACCCGTAGGATAGCGACCGTTAAATGCTGCAATAGCTAAATTTTCCTCTTTAGCATCTATATAGCCAAGTGCCACCGAATCGCCATACAAAACAAGCTCACCAACCACTCCTTTTGGCACTGATTGATTGTTTTTATCAATGACTTCATAGCTTACATTATCAATAGGGCGGCCAATTGGAATTCTAGAGTAATTTCCTTTTGTTACTTCATAATGAAAGACATCGGACATTACCTCGGTCGAACCATACAGATTAACAAGCTTTGCATCGAAAGCATTCTTGAAAAATTGCTTCGCATACGCTTCGGGTAATGGTTCGCCACTAACGAACCAGTATTTTAATTTACTAAGCACAAAATCATCGGTTGAGCTTGAGTTTAAATGTTCTAGCGCTTCATTCACTGCATTCAAGAGTGATGGTGCAGTAACAATTCTGGTTACATTTTTTCGTTGCAAAAATTGGCAAAGACTATCGGGTTGTTTTGCAATATTTCTATCACAAAGTATAAGCTTAGCCCCCCCTGATAATGGCACCAGTAACTCCCAAACCGACCGAATAAAGCCCATTGACGTGATATGAACCGTTACTTCATCTTCTAAAAATGGGTAGTTGTCTAACATCCATGAAATTCTATTCTTAGTTGATCCGTATGAACCCATAACGCCTTTCGGTAATCCAGTAGAGCCTGAAGTAAAAATGATATGGCACGCTGTATTGTCAACCATAGAGACAGAAACGTTAGGCATCGTTCCTAGTGACAGGAATTCTCCGATTAGACTATTAGTCACTAATAATTGACGGTAATTTGAAAGCCACTGATAGACTTCAATAGCCATTTGCTCTGATATGATCAAATCAGGTTTAACCGAGTTAACCATAAAAGCCAAGCGCTCTTGTGGAAGCTCGGTGCTTAATGGAATAAAACAAGCACCCAGCTTGACTATCGCCAAGGTACTTATGACTCGCCACTCGCTTCGAGACGTAGCAATGACAACGCGACTTCCTTTGGAAATACCAAATTCATCTCGCATTTTAAAAGCAAGTTTATTCGCAAGATCATTTAATTGTTGATAGGTATATCTATTGTCATTGAACTCGAGTGCTGTTTTATCTGCTCTTTTTTCCGCTTGTCTTTCAAATAACCTTACAAAATTATATTCATCGTCGATATGATTGGTTTCATCTGTACTAGCGGTTTTACAAAGCGAGTTCGCCCAACCATATAATGATACATTGGCTCTAGGATTAGCACAGATTTGAGAGAGCAAATATTCAAATTCAGATGCTATCATATCGATAGTAGAATGATTAAAGATTCGCGTATCATAGATCCAAGTAAAATCAACCTTATCTTCCTCTACTCGGAAATCTTCTTGTATATAAAGTGTTAAATCGTACTTATTATCTGGCTCTCTCTCATCTAGAGTAGTAAAGACAATACCATCAATTGTTTCTAGTGTTTGCTCGGTATTGTTCAAATTTATCAGCACTTGAAAAATAGGCGGCAACAATGTCTCTCGCTTAGGGTTGATTCGTTCTACGACTGATTCAAATGGAACGTCGTTATACTTCGCTGACTCAAGGTGTTGATGCTTAGAGCGAGCAAGCAAGTCTACAAACTCTGGATCATCAGAAAACTCTGTTCTATACACCTGCGTATTTAGGAACAAGCCAATTAAATCATCTAACTCCTTTACGTTTCTACCTGCTACAGGTGCGCCGACTACTACATCTTCTTCATTGCTTAATCTACCTAGATGAAGAGCTAAAGCAGTCTGCAAAAGCATAAACAATGTTACTTTTTCATTTTTAATTAATCTTCGGATTTGCTCCATCAGTTTCAATGATACAGTGCGTTTAATAGCTCGTCCCTTCCTTGGAGCTTCCGAACGTTTGCTATCTAATGGAATACTATGAGAAATGGGGGCACCATCTAATAGCTCTTCCCAATACTCTAATTGTCTTGAAAGTTCGTTCTTATCTAAAAACTCACGCTGCCAATGAGAGTAATCAACATATTGCACACTAAAAGAGTTTAATGGAGCAATACCGGAATTCAGTAAAGCTTTATATGCTCTGATGAAAGATCGTTCAAGTAATCCAATAGACCATCCATCTGAGACAATATGATGCATATTAAATAACAGAACACCTTCATGCGGTGAAAGTCGTACGAAACTTGCCCGTATCAATAGATCGGAACTCAAGTTAAAAGTGTATTCTGCACTACGATTGATTTCTTGCAGTAAATTTGACTTTTGAATTACATCACTCAAACCGGAGTAATCTATGACATTTAAACTAAAGTCAACATTATCAACTATAATTTGAGCAGGCCCTCTTTCGCCTTCAACAAAAATAGTTCTCAACGACTCATGCTGATCAATTACGCTTTTTATAGCTTGTTCAGCAACCAATACATCAAACTCACCACTAACCTTTAAGGCACTTGGCATATTGTATTCTGGAGAACCGTTTTGGAGGTTATCAATAAACCATAATCTTTGTTGCGCGTAAGATAATAAAAAGGACTCATTATCTCGGGATAACCGCTCTATCGGCTTTCTGACTTTATGTGCATGATAAGAGTCTAGAAATTCACTTAAGCTCTCAATATCTGACTTCTCAAATATCGTCTTTACAGAAACTTCCTTGTTGAAGCAGTGACGAATTTCAGCCACTAACCTGACTGCCAACAACGAATGCCCGCCTATATCGAAAAAGTTCGAGTGAATACTGATGGGCTGATCAATATGTAATAGTTTTTGTAGAATGCCTACTAACAGCCTTTCTGTTTCAGTTGTTGCTTCGACAAATCTTTCTCCATCATACTCATCGGGCTCAAGTAGTAGAGAATGATTAATTTTACCGCTACTAGTCAGCGGAATCTCTGATAGAAAAGCATATGAATTAGGCTGCATGTAGGAAGGCAAATATTCACCACATAGCTTTCGAAGTCTGGCCTCAAGCTCTTCTTCATTTTGAAAGGAGGTAACGAATGCAACCAATCGCGCTGTAAGCTCATGATAAAATACTTTTAGAACACATTGAGAAACATTCGAATCGAGTGCAATTATTGCCTCAACTTCCGCTAATTCTATGCGATAGCCATTTAGTTTTACTTGATTATCTTTCCTCCCTAAAAATCGGTACGAGTCAGAATCTAACTTACATACCAAATCACCTGTTAAATAATACCTTGCATTAATCAGACGTCTTGATTTTATAAACTTATCGTCAGTAAGAGTTGGATTATTTAAATAACCGTCAGCGAGAGACGAACCAGCAATACACAACTCGCCTACGGCTCCATCAGGGAGTAGTTCAAGATCGCTATTTACAACAAAGTGAACAGAATTATCGAGTGTTCCGGAAATAATAGAGTGTGAGTCGAAGGACTGCTCGAGAACGACTTGCTCAATCATCGACCAGATAGTGGCTTCGGTTGGACCATAACAATTGTACAGACTTTTACATCTCGGCAATAAGTATGTCGCCAAACTTTTAGATAGTGCCTCTCCTCCAGTAAGAATGGTTACATCAGCATTTCCTGTCCAATTTGACTCTTTGAATAACTGCCATGTGGATGGCGTACCTTGAATACAGTTGACATCATATTTATTGATGATATTTATGAGCTCTTGAGGATCAATTGACTGCTGCTCAGTTGCTAATATAACTTCACCACCAAAAACAAGCGTTCCAATCATTTCTAAAATTGAAATATCAAAAAGAGGTGTAGTAATAGCTAGAAGCCTATTATCGCTATTGAACACTTTCCCTAATTTTTGCTCGATTGCCGCAAAGAAATTATTAAGCGCACTACGACTAATACAAACACCTTTGGGTTTGCCTGTCGATCCAGAAGTAAACATTATATAGGCTAGTTGAGAATCGAAGCTTGACATCTTCGAATTTTCACTGGACGAATTACTCGATACTTTCGAGTCGATATTAATAAGGTATTTAACTTTATCTTTTATAGCGCGACAATCTTCAGAATCATTATGCAAAACTTTATCAATATTTGCCTCTGCAATTATCGCTAGTAAGCGTTTTTCGGGTAATGAATCACTCAATGAAACGAAACATATTCCCGCGTGCAAACAAGCCAGCATCGTGATTATTTGATCGGCCGTCCTCCCCATCTGAATACCAACCACTTCACCTTGACAAATATCATTTTCGTGAAGCATTCGATTAACAATCAAAATCCTTTGCCACAACTCTTTATAGGAAAGCGTCTGATGTAAATCTCTTACTGCGACAGCGTGAGGTTTAGTGATACTCCAACGTTTCACCGCTTCAATAATATCGATACTAGCTGCTTCGAACTTTAGTAATTCCTTACAGCTCTGCTGCAACGCTTCAACATCACTCTTTGGAGCTGAGAAAAGAGTCCGAAACCTATCGTCGTCAATTTCTGATAGATTATTAATTACGTCAAATAAACGGTCAGCAAGTCGATCTATGGTTTTAGGTTTAAATATCGAACGATCATAAATCCAATCTACAACAATTCTATCTTTCTGATATTTAACAGAAATCTCAATATCATACTTAGCGATGGCTTTACTGGAGCTATAGACTGAAAAGCCTTTATTTTTGGTATCCAGATTTACATGCTCTTGATGTAAATTCAGTAAAATTTGAAAGACGGGCGTAGTTTGCAAGTCACGATTAACAGATAAAAGTTCGACTAATTCTTCAAATGGTAGGTCACTATTCTCTTGAGCAAATATATTGGTAGTTTTAATATGTCGAAAATAGTCTCTAAGACTATCAAAATCAGTCGATGTTTTAAGTGCAATATTATTAATAAAAACGCCAACTGTTTCATCTAACTGACTGGTTGGCCGAGTCGTAATAGGCGTACCAATTAAAACTGTATCCTGCATACTAAACTGTGAGATCACTATTGCAAGCGCAGAGTGAAAGAACATAAAGGGAGTAATTTCATTCTCTTGAACGAACGATAGGGCTCGATTGAGTGCATCTCCTTGCATCACTTTGCTCAACCTTTCTCCTTCTACCGACTTAACTTTTGGACGACTAAAGTCAAGAGGTATTTCATGCACTAAGGGAGCGTCGAGTAACTGCGTTTGCCAATATTCCTTTTGTTTGCTTAGCTCACTATCATTTAAACGCTCATTTTGCCAGGACGCATAATCGATATACTGTAGTTCAAGAGGCCTAACCTCGATCGTTTGACTCGCTAAAGCCATTCTGTAATACCGATAGAAATCTTCAACCAACGTCCCAATAGACCAGCCATCACAGGCAATATGATGAACAACGATAATTAAATATCCTTGGGAGTTAGGTGAATGTACCTGGGTAGCTCGTAACATTAGGTCTTGAGTAAGGTCAAACGAGACATCACCCTCAACTCTTATAATATCGTCTATCTGTTCACTGCTAGTTAGCTCTGCATTCGCTAAGTCAAATTTAATATTCTCTAGCGCGGTAACTTTTTGAACAACGTTCACATCTTCTTCATGATAGGTCGTTCGTAATACTTCATGGCGCTCGAACAAAGCCGAAAAAGCCTGCTTACAAGCATCAACATTTAAGTCATGCTCTAAATGAATGGCATAGACCAAATTGTTTTGGCTACTAGTTTGATCAAACTGCTGTAAAAACCATATCCTTTTTTGTGCAGAGGAAAGTGGAAAACTATTTAAACTTCGTTCGACTGGGCGTAAAGACTTTGAGAAATTCTTGCAGGCCTCAGAACCTTCTATTAGCTTTGCTAGCTCAGCAAACCTTGGATAATCAAAAATGTCTTTAGCTGAAATATTAACGGAGTAATTTTCTCTAATATTATTGAGAAGCTTGATAACCATCAAAGAGTGACCACCTAACCTAAAAAAGTTAGAAGTGGTATTAATTTGATTAGAATCAATTCCTAACAACTCGCCCCAAATACTGGCTAACGTTTTTTCTAATCCAGTTTGAAGAGGCTTTCCTGCTTCACTCGACTCCATAATCAACGGATCAGGTAACTGTCCTTTGTCTACTTTTCCATTTTCCTTTAGCGGCAAGCAATCTAGATATATAATATTGTCAACTATCATATACTCAGGTAAATGCTTAGACATAAGGCTATCAAGCTCTTCCCTGTGCAATGTCGCGTCGATTCTTTCACTTTGATTTAAAACGATATAGGCAACTAACGTTTTACCATCATCATTCCCATGCACAATTACTTTTGCATGAGTAACATGACTATCCTTTAACAATACCGCCTCAACTTCAGCAGGTTCAATTCGGTAACCCCTAATTTTAACTTGTTCGTCAATCCTTCCTAAACACTCGATATATCCAAGTGAATTAATTCTTCCTAGGTCACCTGTTTTGAAAACTTCAAGTTCATCAATACGTGTAAATCCGTTTTTCTGCCCCACCGGCTTCGTAGTATATCCACCACCTACTGGTGCACCTGACACACATAATTCTCCAATGAATCCATCAGGCAGCAAATTATCTAATGCATCGACAACAAATATCTTCGTATGACTAATTGCTTCGCCGATCGGAACATACGTAGATTTCTCGGCACCATTAACCTTATAAATACTCACGTCTGACATTACTTCGGTAGAGCCGTAAAGATTATAAAAGGTTATGCGGGGAAAACGCTCTACTGCTTTCTGACAAGTAACCGCTAGTAGTGGCTCACCGCTGACAAACCAATGGCGCATCGCAGGAAGCAAGTCTGTTACTCGCGGTTTTACCTCTAAAATTGCTTTTAACAATGAGGGTGCAGATACTATTCTTGTAATAGCTTTAGATTGCAAAAATTCAACTAACTCTTCTGTGCTTTTAACGACCTCTCTCGGACATAAAACCAGTTTCGCTCCACCTGACAATGGAACAAACAACTCCCATATTGCGCGGATAAAAGCCATAGAAGTGATGTGAATAAACGACTCGTTTTCAATGAAAGGCAGCTCATCTAACATCCAATGAATTCGATTAATCGTAGAACCAAACGTTCCAATAACGCCTTTCGGGACACCCGTTGATCCTGACGTATATATAATATGACATTCTCGATTTGCGTCTTTAACAATGGCACATTCAAAATCAGTAGGCTTTGATTTCAGCGCTAATTGCACTTCGTCGCTTTCGATGATTACCACATCGTCATTTAGATAGTTCGATGGAATTCTCGATAGATTTAGCTCATCGGATACTATTAACTTAGGTTTTGCATCTTCTATAATCTGCAAAATTCGAGTTTCAGGAAAAGATTCACTGACGGGAATAAAGCTCGCACCTAGATAATTGACTGCCAACAAAGAAACTACGCGCTCCACATGACGACCGGTAGCAACTAGTACCCTATCGCCTACAGTCACGCCTCGCTTCATAAGTAGAGCTGAAAAAGACTTTACTAGACCAACTAACTCTCCGTAAGTATAGTCTTTTTCATTATGAGTCAATGCAATACTGCTAGGTTGTGAGATGGCTTTTTGATTAATCAGAGCTATATGATTATAGTTTTCTAGTTCATCAGCCGTTTCGCTAGTGGCCATAGAAACATTACTAAAGCCATGATTCAAAACTCCTCGATCTGGATTCTCGATTAGGTTCCTTAAAAGATATTCAAACTCTCTCTTATACTTACCAAAAGAATAACTACTAAACTTACCGGCATCGTACAACCAGTTTAAATTCAGACTGTCTCCACTATCTTGTATATATAATGTAATATCGTATTTATTCTGTAAACCTACAGTCTCAATTGGCTTAATTAATTCAACATCACTATGCAATTCAACTTCAGATGAATAATCCATATTTACAAGAATCTGAAAAATCGGAGAGGTATTTGTTCGCTCTCCGATTACTTCTTGAACAATCATTTCGAATGGCACACCAGAATATTTGGCAGCATCCAATCTAAGGTTCTCGGATGTTCGCAATAGAGATCTGAATGTCGGATTATCCCGAAATTGAAAGCGGCTTATTTCAGTATCAATTAATAATCCAATAACATCTTGTAGTTGAGAGTTATCCCGTCGACTAACTGGCATTCCAAATACGACATCATGTTCATAACTAATGCGTCCAATTAAAATCGCAAATGCAGCCTGAACAATTAGAAACAAAGATACATCATTAGCAGATGAAAAAGATTTAATTTGGTCGTACAAAGATCCTGAGACACTCAAGCTCTCAAGCGCAGCGGCTGCCTCCGACTCTTCAGAATCAAATGGAATGGAATGACTTTTCGGGGCATCTTCTAAATATTTCGCCCAAAACGCTAACTTATCTTTAAATGCATCGGAAGTATTGCTTTTGCTGTTCCAGTAAGCGTAATCTTCAAACTGAATGTCGGATTCGGGTAACCTATACTCTGCAGGCAACAGTTTATCATCATAGAAAAATAAGAATTCTCGCATTATCATCGGAATAGATTCACCGTCAGAAATCGCATGGTGAATCGAGAAGACTAAGTAGCGTTTGTCAACGCTATCTAGCGTGCAGCCAATCATCGAACACCTAATGAGACTATCATTTTCCAGATCGAATCGACGGCTTCCGTACTCTGCTATAGTACTTTTAAGTTCAACTTCACAAGTATCACCAAGCTCAATCGATTCTATAGAAAACTGAACGCTTGAACTTTCTTTGAGAAACAGGTCGCCTTTACGTTCTAATAAATTCGATCGCAAGATTTTATTTCGAGCAATTACCTTTCTAAACGCTGTTTCTGCCTGCGCTTGATTAAAAGTAGACGCGACTTCAAATGCAGAATAAATATTATTCTTCGAGTATTTAGAACTATGTTCTAGTCTATCTAGAAACCAAAATCGACGTTGAGTAGAAGTCGCTTCAATTTGCGAGACAGAATCGCTTGGTATTTTAGGAATCGACTTTTCTGAAAAGTCTGTATGCTTAGCCTTACCTAACCACGCTATTAATCTTTCTTTGTTGTCTCTAATAAGACCACTAAGTTCGGGCGTCATTGCTCCCTTTTCAGAGCGAGCTTTAAGTTTGCCACCCTCTAAATACAATTGAATCTTACTTTCAGAAAGAAACCTTATTATTTCTTCTTCTCTCTCCATCTTAAAATTCAACCTCTTCTATTCTTTCTGAATCTAAAGCTTCCAGCTCTTCGGAAACCTTACGTGTATCCAACAACAAATCGATGTACGAAGAAACATCTCGAATGGTAGAGCGTTGAAGCAACGCTTGAAGCTCTATCTCAACAGCAAATTCTGAATGTATAAGGTTCAACAATCGTAATGCGATAATAGAATGTCCGCCCAGTTCAAAAAACTTCGCAACCACACTGATTTCTTCGATAGACTTATCTAGCAATTCGGCCCACATTCGAACTAAAATTTGCTCTGTCGGTGTTTTAGCACCCTCAAATTTCGGTTTCGCTAAATCAACGATTCTTGAAATCAATTGATTTCTATCTTTTTTTCCATTAGGTGTTAGCGGAATGGAAGTGATATCTATAATCTGAGACGGTGTCATATAGTCAGGAAGTCTCGAGATTAGATACAACTCTAGGTCTTCTTGATAATTAGAGCCGACACTATCATTTAGAACGACAAACGCTATTAACCTCGATGCGTTGGAGTCTTCATCATCTACCTTTATTACGATGGCTGAATCTTGTACATACTCGTGCTGGCTTAAAACACTTTCTATCTCACCAATTTCAATTCGATAACCTCGAATTTTGACTTGATCGTCTGAACGAGAAATATATTCATAACGCCCATCACCCAAACGTTTTACGAGATCACCCGTAGCATAAACGACTTCGTCATCTATGTGCGGCAAGGTGAGAAACCGCTCAGATGTGAGTTCCGGTCTTCTCAGGTACCCTCTTGTTACGCCGCGTCCACCAATATGCAACTCACCGATTACATTATTCGGTAACAATTGTTTATTCTGGTCCAGAACATAGTACTGAGTATTCAAGATGGGTCTTCCAATACAAATTTGTTCACCTTCAATCTTTTCACAGCTAGACCAAACGCTAGTTTCTGTTGGACCATACATATTCCATAGTTCGCTTGTAGAATCCTTTATCTGAGACGCCAACTGCTTATTCAATGCTTCACCACCACAAAATGCTCGCAATCCCGAGAGAGAGGAATGCCTTGCATTATCCATTAGAAGCCGCCAAGTCGCTGGAGTTGCTTGCATAACTGTAATACCTTCAGATTCAATTTTATCTAACATTTGATCACTATTGATTCTGCACTTTTCATCGGCAAGACAAACTTTACCTCCGCTTATCAGCGGTAAGAATAATTCTAAAACATGAATATCAAAGCTTATCGGGGTAACAGCGAGTAACGAGTCATTATCCGAGAAGCCCGGAGTGCTTTTCATGGCAATTAAAAAATTAACTACATTACCATGCGTTACCACTACACCTTTAGGTGTTCCGGTTGAACCGGAAGTATAAATTACGTAAGCGACAGTTTTTTGACTATTTATATTATCTTTTAGAAGTAAGTTTTTCCCCGAATATTTATTCCATTTATATTTACTTTTAGCAATCTCGAATTGCTGAATTTCTCCTGGAATTTCCTTAACGATTTCCGTTGCTTTTTCACTACCAATCAAAGCCTTGATTTTAGAGTGCTCTATAACATACTTAATTCTTTCTTTAGGGTAATCTAAATCAATTGGCACATAACCCGCACCGCACTTCAAAACCCCTAAAATCGCAACTACCATCTCGATGGATCTTTCTTGTGCGACTGCAACAAGATCTCCTGATCGAACCTGACTTTCGATTAAATAACGAGCATATTTATTTGAGTCGGAATTCAATTGTTCGAAGGTAATTTTTGAACCATTAAACTCTATTGCTATATTATTTTTGTATTTTTCAGCGGCATTTTCAAAGAGCGAATTAATAGATAATTGCGATTCTATCGAGTTATAAAAATTATTAAAGTAAATTAGCTCATTAATCTCAACATGAGAGAGTAACGAATGTTTTATGTGTAACTCTTGAATATTATCTATGCATTTATTGCTCGCAGAGATAAAATATTCACAATATTTCTCTGCAAATTCTCGAGAAAATTTATCGGAATTATAATCTATGTATAAAACTATCTCATCAGCAGATGGATCTCTTAAGAGATTCACATACAAGTCAAAATTGGTTTGTTCATCATATGATGAATCGAGAATTTTCAATCGCTCATCTGAGGCCTTATCAATCTCGTTGTAGATATAAAAATGAGTATAATTAAACAATATTTCAGAAAACTCTTTTTGAGTTAAATTTTGAATGTGCGAAAGAGGAAGATGTCTTGATCGCATCATCTCATTTAACAGGTCTGCGGAGTGCAGAATTAGATCTGACCATGTAGCTGTACTTTCTAGCGTTGATACCACAGGAAAGGAGTTTAGAAACAATCCTAAGCCCTGCTCGGAACCTAGTACTTCTGGACGACCGTTGGTTACAACACAAGACATTACATTTTGTTGGCCAATTAACGTCGATAATGCCTTTAAATGCATAGCGAACAGCGTAGCTTGAATCGGCACATTTAAAGACTTGGAGATATCAAGAAGCTTTAGAGAGACAGGAATCAGTTTGTTATACGTTAGTTGTTCTCGTCGATTATTATCAACAACCTGTTCTTTGTGGTGTGAAGCTAGCTGCTGAACGGAAACATTTTCTAACTTTCGAATTAACAAAGATGGCTCTTCAGTACGAATTGAGTTAATTTCTGCAGCGATATAATCTCGAAATGTCCAATTTGTAGGTTTGGCACTAACATCTTTACCATCTAACAGCCGATAATAATTTTGATATAGCTCAACAATTAACGAGGCGCGGCTCCAGCCATCTAATATCGAGTGATGAAAAGATAGAACAAACTCAAACTCATCTGCACCCAGTAAAAAGATATCGATAGAAAACAGTGGACCAGAAAGCCAATCAAAAACCACACGTAGCTTCTCTTTCTTCCAGTCGTTAAATCGTGATCTTTGTTGTTCATGTGATAAATGAGTTAAGTCATGAACAAACAAGGGAGCATTTGAGTTCGAATGTACAACCTGTAATGGACGAGGCCCTGATAAATCAAAGCCTGTACGCAAAATTGGATGACGCTGCATTACCATGTGTAATGCCGTACGAAAATAGCTCTCTACAAAGTCCCCTTTCAAACGCATTGTATCGATATCGTGATAAACACCGTTGAACTCAGATAACTGGGTATGGAATACCATACCAGATTGTAGTGAAGACATCGGGTATACGTCGTCGAATTCATTCAATCGTTTAGTAATCTCAACTTGTTTAAGCAACTCAAACCGCTTTATCGGTTCGACACTTTGTAGTATTGATGAATCTTCTAAAGCGTCTGCTAGCTTGCGAATCGATTGATACTTAAATAAATCGCTGACGGTAATCTGAAGTCGCAGTTCCTGCTTTAATCTTGCAACTACTCTTACAGCAAGAATTGAGTCTCCACCGAGAGAGAAAAAGTTATCATCAATACCCAGTTTATCTATTTGCAACTCTTCGCTCCAAATGGATGCGATTAACCTTTGCATAGACGTATTTGGAGGAGATACCTCTGATGATCCGGATGTGTTAATATCAATTACAGGTAGCGCATTCCGGTCAACCTTTCCATTGTGAGATAATGGAATTCTATCTAACACCTGCCAGTATTTAGGTACCATGTATTGAGGTAATTTACACTCTAACTTCTTAATCAATTGATCAACGACATCATTATCTGTCAATATCGAGTTTTCTTCTTTCTGCCAATATCCTATCAAAGATGTTGTTGCACCAACTTTGCCAGAAATCACTACGGCATTCCTAACGTCCTCCATTTCAAGAACGACAGATTCAATTTCTTCCAACTCGATTCTAAATCCATTCAATTTGACTTGATGGTCAGTTCTACCTTTATAAACTAAGTTACCATCTTCATCCCAGCTAGCAAGATCGCCAGTTCGGTAAAGTCGACACTCCTTTCCGCAAATCATAGATTTAATAAACTTATCATCTGTAAGACCCTGATTATTGAAGTAGCCCCGGGCCAAACAAATACCGCTGATATAAAGCTCACCAATCACATTGATGGGTACCATTTGTAACTCTTTATCTAACACGAATAAGCTGACATTATGTATAGGCTTTCCGATAGGAATAGTCGCTAGATTTTGTTTATCACATTCATAATAAGATACATCTATTGCAGCTTCTGTCGGTCCATAGAGATTTGAGAGCCTTGCTTTGTTAGCCTTTAAGTGTTTATCGACAAGATCACTTGGCAAAGCTTCGCCACTACAAAATACCTGTTTTAAACTAATACACTCTGACCAACGCGGACTTTCTACAGCCATACGAAACATTGATGGGACAAAGTGTATTCGTGTTATCGACTTATCTTGAATAGTATCGACCAAAAGATCGATATCTTTGTGTACTCCAGGATCTGCTATAACTAAGGTAGCGCCATTTAGCAATGGCCAAAAGAATTCCCAGACTGACACATCAAACCCATAAGGTGTCTTCTGCAATACACGATCGGTGGAATTTAACGAATACTCAGACTGCATCCACTCTAGTCGATTAACTAATGCTTTATGCTCTATCATTACTCCTTTCGGATTTCCAGTGGAGCCTGAGGTATAGATGATATAAGCAAGGTTTTCTAGGTTATGGTTTAATCGCTTAATACTGGAATTTGAAAAATAAGTTTGTATTTGCTTTCTAAATTCAGAACTATCAATCGCGTGCAATCGCTCGATATTAAATGCTTTTAATTCTTGATAATATTTCTTACTAGTTAAAACGCTAGCACACTGACTGTTGGACAATATGTATTCTATTCTTTCACGAGGTAGTTCTGGATCTATTGGCAAATAAGCTTTGCCAGCACTCACAATTGATAATATTGCAATGACCATATCAACCGATCGATCAAAGTAAACGCCTATTGCTTCTTCGACGGCATCTGACTCATCAATTAAGAACTGTGCTAAGCTTTCCGTCAAACGATGCAACTCTTTATAGGTCAATTCGATATCATTATGAATTAGAGCGACTTTATCGGGTGACCGATTAGCTTGTTCGCGAAATAGTTGGTCAATGGTTGTAAGATTATCACTATCTACTAGATCTCCCACAGACATCGTATGAATTTTTTCATTAGAGTTCGAATCCAAAATCTTTAATGAATGAATATTGGAGTCGGAATCATTGATGAATTGTTCAAGTAGATTTTGAAAATAAATTGAGAAGCGATCAATGCTCGTAGCATTAAAGAGTGAAGTGTTGAACTCGATTTCTAATGCAAAGGAGTCCTGATTATTGACAACACTAAAGGTAAGGTCATATTTCGTACTACCAGAGTCATATTCTACAGGATCGATCTTTATCGACTTTGAATAGTATGGCTTATTTTTGCCGTCGACCATATTCAACATTATCTGAAATAATGGGGAATACTGAGTGCTACGTTCAGGACTAATTAAATCTACAATTTGCTCAAACGAAACATATTGATTTGCGTGCGCCTCAACATGTAGTTTCTTTATTTCACCCAAAAATTGCTGGCAAGACATATCGACACTAAGATCACTTCGTAGTACTAAGCTGTTAACAAAACAACCAAATGTCTTATTCAAACGACTATCAAACCGATTATCAATTGGCGCACCAATTACGACATCATCAGAATTACTTAAGCGCCCTATAAGCAAACTTAATACAGCATGAATCAAAACGAACGACGTTGTATTATTAGACCGTGCAAACTGAACTAATTGCTCGCTAATTTGAGACCCTAAATCATAACTCAGAGACTTTCCCGAGAACGATTGTTGAGTCGGACGAGGAAAATCCAAAGGCAAACTATGGACGAGTGGAAGTCCTTCGAGCTGATTCTTCCAGTAATCTATTTGATTTTTAGCACCATTGCTTTTCTCAAAGCTTTTCTGCCAGAAGCTAAAATCTGAATATTGCAAATCACTTACAGTCCCTATAACTTCTTGACTTTCATTTGTTGACTGATAAAGCTCTAGGAACTCCCGAAACAAAATATCGATTGATCGGGCGTCGGCAGCTATATGATGTATGTTTAAATATAATAGTAATTCAGACTCAGAATATTTGATTATTCCACAACGAATAGGCAAGTCACTCGATAGAACAAATGGTTTTTTATTATCAGAAACTATATAGTCCATTGTAGCTTGTTGACGTGAGCACTCATCTAAACTTGAAACATCGCGACACTCTAGTTCAAGTTCAAACGAATCAAGCACCCTCGCTTTTGGCTCTCCTTCTACAACTTCATAAATGGTCCGTAGTATTTCATGTCGTTCAATCAGTAGATTAAGAATATCTACAATTTCACTAGCAGTTATTTCTCCAGACAACTTAACGACAGTAGGAATATTATACTCGGTACCACTCGGGTTTAGTTGATGAAGGAACCAAAGTCTTCTCTGAACGTCCGAGATAACACCATTTTTTCTCTTGCTACTTTCTCTATGTAACAGAGGAAGGTCGATTTCTGAGCAAACGTTATCTTGAATTAATTCGGCTAGCTCCCTGACCGATTGACTCTTATAAACATCCTTTATGCTTAACTGAACATCGAGACGACTCTTGATATTCTCAATTAAGCTCGCAATCAATAGTGAATGCCCACCCATTTCGAAAAAACCGCTATTTAATGAAATAAATGAAACATCGACACTCAATAACTTAGAAAAAACATCAGCAATTACCTTCTGCGTCTCTGTTTGTGGTCTTTCACCACCATCAGAAAATGAAGATAACTTTAATTCAGACAACGATTTTTTGTCTATTTTACCATTTGCAGTAACTGGCCAACTCGCGACCACTGCATAACGAGTAGGTAGCATATAGCTAGGTAACTGAGACTTTAGATGACGGAGTATCTTCGAAGCTCCACTTTCTTTCTGGAAGGACTCGAGTAATTTAAAGTAAAGAACAAGACTTGTATTGTTATCTGCATCTTCACGAGTGATAACAAGAGCTGACTCTACGAACCACAAGCTCTCGACCAAGTTTTCAATTTCAGAAAGTTCTATTCTCTGACCACGAATTTTGACTTGTTCATCTATTCGCCCAACAAAGACCAGCTCATCTTGATCATTGATATAAACTCTATCTCCCGTACGATACCATCGGACAATATCAGAGCTTGCGTTACGTATTTCATAAAATACTTCTTTATTCTTGGCTTCGTTATTTAAGTATCCTAAAGCGAGTCCTGCACCAGATAAATAAAGTTCGCCAATACTGCCTGGTGGTAGACGCTGCTGATTCACATCTAACACTAGACATTCAACACCAGGAATCGCCCTGCCTATACTGACTGCTTCGCTATCCGGCATTAACTGCTTTATGGTACTAACAACAGCATTTTCAGCAGGTCCATAGCAATTAAATAGCATTCTACCTCTAGACCACCGTTTAGCTAATGTGATATCTATGCTTTCACCACCGACAGTTAGAACACTTAAACTATTGAATTTCTTTTCATTTAGCAGTCGAAGAAGAGATGGGGGAATAAATGCATAGGTAATTTTTTCTTCTTCTACGTATTGCGCTATGTTGTCTGGAGAGAGGAGTATTTCATTGTCTAGTATATGTAGCTCGGCACCACTACATAAAGCTAAAAACATATCCCAGATTGAAGCATCAAATCCAAATGATGACAATTGTAAAATCCGGCTTTTATGATTCAATTGAAATTTTGGAATTAGAAACTCTAGTAGATTGACAATTCCCTTCTGAGTATTTAAAACTCCTTTCGGTACTCCAGTTGAGCCAGACGTATATATTGCATAAAGTGCTTCATGATTCGAAAACTCAAGTTCCTCAATCGGCTCTACCTCTGACTCAAATATTAAATCTATTGATATCGACTTAACATCATGTAAGTATTTTCTCATCATGTGTGAAAAGGTTAATAACATGGAAGCTTTGGAATCCGATAGAATATGCCTTATTCTTGCTTCAGGATAACGGTCATCAATTGGCAAAAATACAGCGCCAACTTTAATAGTTGCCAAAGCTGCCACCACATAACATTCACTCCGAGGCAATAACGTTGCAACAACATCACCGACACTTACACCACTATCCATGAGCTTCTTTGCAATGATGTTCGACAAAACATTCAATTCTTGAAAGGTAAATCGCTTATCATTAAAAACCAATGCAATACTTTCTGGAATCGATTGAGCATTAGCAATAAATTTATCTAGAACTGTTTTATTATCGAAACCAGGCTCTTTTAATTTGGGATGAGACGTTAAAAACACTTCGTCCTCATTGGAAACAATACCAACTTTAGCCAAGTCCCTAACATTTGGATCTATTAAAGACTTAAAGTATTGGTGAAACGCATAATCGAGTCGATCGATAGTCTTTGAACTGAATAAAAGTGAATTATAATTCCATAGCATCTCGATACTTGTTGAGCTAGTAATAATTGTCAACTCTATATCAAACTTATTTTCACTTTCTTGGTATTCCAATATTGAACTAGACAGCCCATCAAACTCAGCAGAAACATTGGCCTTTTCTTGCAAAGAAATGGATATTTGAAATAATGGATTTTGATTGGAATATCTATCCAAGCTCAATGCATCAATGATTCTTTCAAATGGAACATGACCATGTTGCTGAGCATTTATGTGATTGATTCTAGTCAGATCCAAAAACGCTTCTTTATCATTAATATTGGCAACAACCTTCAACGGAATCATGTTTACAAAGAGTCCCACAACATCTTGAAGATTTAACTCTGAACGCAAATCAAACGGAGTACCAATAAGCACTTGCTCTTGTTGAGTAATACGACCTACAGCTAAACCAAGAGTACTACTTAGTAAAGAAAAGATAGTTAGCTTTTTCTCCTGACAAAATTGCTTTGCCAGATTCCAGCTGCTCATATTTAATTGCGAATTTAAGGTTGCACTTTTACTATGATTGGATCTGCTACCAATCATCGGTATAGAGTGAAGAGCCGGCGCATCAGTGAGAAAGTCTATCCAATAAGAGAGAGAGGCTTTTTCGGAACTCTCCTCTTGATACTGATGATACTCCCACTCAGCGTAATCTATGTATTGGAGATGCTTCTCGTCGAAATCAGTCTTTTTAGTAGAATTAAGTTCGAGATAGAGCTGCTTTAACAGTATATCTACAGAGCGAGCATCAGCAGCTATATGATGTAAATTAATTATCAGTACTTTTTGTTCTACACCTTCAATTAAAGGGCCTAACAATAAAGTAGCTCTTATCTTAAGTGCTTCACTTAAATCAAAAATGTGTTGCTTTTCATTGTAAACGACTTTGTCTATCTGCGTAGCAAACTCCGTTTGCTGGATGTTTTGAAAATCCGAAACAGGCATCGAGAGAATGGCATCCTCACTCGCCTGCTGCACAACCTTACCATTAAAATCAAAAATACGACTTTTAAGGACATGATGATTTGCGATTAACTTATCAATAGCAGATTCTATGGTGTTGGATTTTAAAGGCCCAAGAAACTGGAGGGCCATGACCATATTGTAACTTGGATCTCCCCCATTTAATCTATCAATGAACCATAGTCTTTGTTGAGCTTGTGACAACACACCAGCGGAATATTGATTTGTCGTCTTTTTAATCGATACAGGAACACTGTCTATTGCGGACTCATCAATGACACAAGCCAGCCTTCTAAAATTCGAGTTGTCAAACAGATCCTTTACGCTAAGTTTAACTTTGAAATGAGTATGAATTCTTGCAATTATTTGAATTAAGAGAATTGAGCTACCACCGAGTTTAAAGAAATCACTCGTGCTACCTATAATATTTGCATCGATACTTAAAACATCTGACCAAATTCGAGCTAGTACTTGCTCCGTTTCAGTCGTTAAATCATCATTGGAATTGAGGATAAGTTCTTCGTTTCCTAACTTTAAAGAACTTCTATCAATCTTACCATTCGGTAACATAGGAAAATTCTCGACTACAATTATCCGATCGGGAACCATATAACTAGGTAGTTTTGATCTCAAAACTTCTTTCACCAACGATTCGACTTCATTAGTCTGTGAAGTAGTCACCCAAGCGACGATTTTTTTGGTACCTGAGGATAATGTATCAATAGACACAACAGCTTGGTTTATTGAGGGAATCGCTTCAATAACTTGATTAATTTCACCTAGTTCGACTCTAATCCCATTTAGATTAACCTGTTCATCTCTTCGACCTAAGAACTCCAATCCGCCACTATTATTAAATCTAACCAGATCACCTGTCTTATAAAGTATCTTTCGACCACACTTCGAGGCCAAGAAGCTTTGAGTTGTTTTACTCTCTAAATTGAAATATCCATCAGCTATGCACACTCCTCCGACATGTAATTCCCCAACGGCACCATAAGGTACTTTCTCACCTTCCTCATCGAGTACATACAATTGTCGATCACCAATCACATACCCGATGTCGTTCGCTTTTGAAGCCGCTTCAATTTCTTGTATCGTTGTTGTAATAACTGCTTCCGTCGGTCCATAAGCGTTGTAAAGCTTAATTTGATCGCGTAGACCAAGGTCATTCCATTTATCTATCGCAAACTGGCTTAAACTTTCACCACCGACAATGATTCTCCGTAGCTTGTTATTGCTCCAGAATTCTCGTTCAGTCGTGGCTAGCACTTGGGTAAAGTAACTAGGATTTAAATCAAGTGTTGTAATATCAAAATCATTGATATAAGTGAACAAGTCCTCAGAAGAGAGCAATATTTGTTGCGAAAGGACCACCTCTCCGCCACACAGTACGGTTGCCAATGTTTGCTCTAAAAAGGTATCAAAACTAAACGACGTGCAGTTAAAAAAAGTATCCGTCTTATCAAGATTGAAATATTCGATAACTGATTGAATATGTAAAGAAATAGCTCTTTGACTGACAATGACACCCTTAGGCTGACCAGAAGAACCAGAGGTATAGAGCATATATGCCTTATTATCTAAATCAACTTCTGGCAATTCGAACGTTTTATCTAGTTTCTCATTGAATATATTTTCATCGATAACAAATGGAGTATTTAAGCATTCGTCAAGTTTCGCTATAAGATTCTCTGTCGATAACAAGCAACTTATATTCGCGTCGTCAAGCATAAAATGAATTCTATCGGCTGGATAACTATGATCTAACGGAATAAAACAACAACCCATTTTAATCGCAGCAATTAAATACACGACCAATTCATAATTTCGTTCAGCATATATACCAACATTCATTCCCGGCTTGATACCATGTTCTAACATTCGAATAACTATCAAGTCAGAGACTTCATCGATGTGTTTATACGTAAATTGCTGACCATTTGCAGTAATCATCGTATTACATGCGTGCTTAGCAAATGATTCCTGCATTAAAGCGCTTAAAGTTTTACAGCTTATAGATGAGTCTTCTTGAACATGCTCGTTCACTTTGTCCAATTTAGTTAGATCGGAAAAGGTAAGCTTCTTATTGATCTCCAAAGGCTGACTGCTGCCGGCCTCAGTTAAAAACGAGATAAACAACTCTACATAATCATCAAGTCGCTCTATAGTAACCCTACTAAATAAACAACTGTCATAATCCCAGATAATCTGTACACGGCCATTGCTAATCTCAGCGGTTATGTCCAACTCTGCTTTTAAGGACAGTTTATTTTCTGGCTCGAATGATAAATTTAGACCACCCACCTCCATTAATAAGTCACTTTTCTCAACTACTGAGAAAAGAATTTGGAAAATGGGCGAATAAAAGCTAGAACGTTCTACTTGAGTTGCTTCAATAACCTTTTCGAATGGAATATGCTGATACGAAAGCGCCTTGTAAATATGTTCTCTTTGTTGCGATAGAAAATCGCCAACAGTTTTAACTGCCAAGTTTGAACGAATCGCAATCGTATTGACAAACATACCTACTACGTCAGTGAATTGATTGTTGCCCCGATTCGCAACAGGTGTACCAACAATCACATCAGTAGAATTTTCGACTCTACCAATTGATAAGGCAATAACACTTTGAAGAAAGGTAAACAGAGTGATTTTTTCCTCAGACAACACATTTTGGAAATTATTTAAATCATATTTTCTATGACTCACATATCTTTTTGGCTTTGGGTCCTCGTCATTAGACCTAGTCGACTCAATAGGCAAACCATGAAGCGCCTTGCTGTTTGAAAGATAACTTTTCCAAAAATTAATACCCTGAATGAAGTCAGTTTTAGGACTTTGAGACGCTGACCAAACTAAGTAGTCGAAATAATCAATTTGACTTTGATCAATAAGCGGCTCTTTATTACAACTAATTTCATTATAAAATTCAGAAAAGTCCTTAATTAACAAGGAAAATGAGTACCCATCAAAAACTATATGATGTATGTTAAAAAACAAAAGTTGAATCGTTTCGCTTTTTCCTTGAAACTCAAAGTATTTAACTCTTACTAATGGCTCATTCAGGAGATCAAAAGGTTTATTTACCTCTATCAATAGATGCTTATCAATTTCTTCCTCTATTATTGCATCAAAAACGACATGCTGATATTCGACATTAATTTGAATATATTCCCTTCTAGTCAGATAAGGAATGTTATCGATCTCAATGAATGATGAGTTCAAAATCTGATGCTTTTGCAAAAGGCGAGCTATCGAATGTTTAGCAATTTCGATGTCGAAATTACCATGCACTCTAAGTCTCGCAGGCATACTATATTCGTTGCTATTTGGATTAACCTTAAAAGAGAACCAAATCTTATTTTGCGCTTCGGATAAAGAGTACTGCTTGAGTGGAGTGGACTTTAATACTTGATATTCTAAGTCTTCTGAGTCCTTATTGTTTTTTATCCAATCTATTAAATCAGCTTTATTGTCTCTTATTTTTTGCGCAATTAATGTAGTTATCGAGCCAGGTTTCGCTTTGGTTTTTAAACGCCCGTCCTCAACAAACAGATGAATTTCTTTTCTTCCAAGCTCAACTATTAGATGTTTAATTTTATCCATGTTACCACTCAATTTCTTCGAGGCTATCTTGGTTATCTAGCTCATTACTTTCTATCCGATTTTTTAGCAGCATTAAGTAATCAAGATGTGTCCCGAGATCTTTAATATTTTGAAAGTCAAAGAGTTCTTTTAAAGAAATATTTACTTTGAAATGATCATAAATGGTCTTTGATACCTGCACCGCGAGCAAAGAGTGGCCACCTAACTCAAAGAAGTTGGCCGTCGCGCTGATGCTCTCAACCGGCCGTTGCAATAACGTCGCCCAGAGTGTTGCCAGCTCCGTTTCTGTCGCACCACTGGGCGCTACATAATCTGACTCAGCCGTTACCGTGATGGCCGGCAACGCTCGTTTATCTACCTTGCCATTCGGCGTTAAGGGCAAAGCCTCTAAGACACCGTAACGCGACGGTTGCATATAATCCGGTAGTCGCTGCTTCATGTACTCGCGCACACGCACTTCATCTGCGCCTTCTGCCAACACTACATACGCAACCAAGTGTCCCTCTTGCGCTATCACCACGCCGTCACTCACCACCGCACACGACAATAATTGGTGCTGTACTTCGCCAAGCTCGACCCGAAACCCTCGGATCTTAACCTGCTCATCGGCACGACCCAGAAACTCCAAATCGCCCTCGGTGTTATAACGCACCCAATCTCCGGTTCGATACAAACGGCTTCCCGCGCCCGCCGTAAACGCCGCCGAGATAAATCGCTCGTTCGTTAAACTCGGCTGATTTAAATAACCTCGCGCTAACCCTGCGCCCCCTATGTACAGCTCGCCGATCACACCTCTCGGGGCTAATTGACCGTCTTTATCCAACACATATAAGTGCGTCCCACTCACCGCTCGACCTATACTCGGGGCCGTCGCCTGCTCCGACTCAAACGCCTTCACCGTCGAATAGGTCGTATCTTCCGAAGGACCGTACAAGTTCACGACTCGCTTCACGGAGCCCTGCGCTAATAGCTCATTGACTAAACGTCCTGATAACGGCTCTCCCGCTAAATTAATGGTCTGGACTGTCGCGGGTACTCGCTCCGCTCGCACCAGCGCTTCCATTCCCGACGGCACCGTGTTGATTAAACTCACGCTTGAATAATCATCCTCCAACACGCTCAAAATCGAATCCACGACGCGACAACTGCCACCCACACTCAACGGCGCGAACACCTCAAACACAGACAAGTCGAAGTTCAACGATGTGCTCGCCAAGACTTCTTTCATCTCGTCCGCTCGGTAATAATCTTGCGACCACGCCAGCAAACTACTGGCACTGCGATGTTCAATCATCACGCCCTTCGGACGACCCGTTGAGCCTGAGGTGTAAATTAAATACGCTAAATGCTCCGGCTGAACCGCTACCTCTAACGCACTGTCTGACTGCTCCGCTAAACGCTCCCCCAACTCATCCAATAAGTGCAGCTTTACACCCCTCGGCCAAGCAACCTGATGCTCCACTTTACGTTCACACAGCACATGGGATAACTCCGTATCCTCCACGATGTACGCTAAGCGCTCCGACGGATAATTGGGATCTAATGCAACGTAACTCCCTCCTGCTTTTAAGACACCCAATAACGCAACCACCATCTGCGATGTTCGCGTCAAACTGATCCCCACGGGCGTTTCCACATCCACCCCTTCGGCTCGCAGATAATGAGCTAAGCGATTGGCCGCCGCATTCAATTGCTGATAAGTCAGTGATTGACTCGCACAGCGCACCGCTATTCGTTCAGGGTGCGCAGCCACTTGCGCTTCTACCCACTGATGCAAACAACGCTCTCCCGCCGACGATGGCAACGGCGCACCACGTCCTAAGGCCATCAACTCCGCTTCCGCTTGAGCCGACAACATCGATAACTCCGCGAGTTTCGCGTTTGGCTGCTGCACGACTTGCTGCAACAGCGTCATCACATCGCTGCTTAACTGAGCCACATGCTCAGCCGTTAAAATCGACTCATCGTAATGCCATTCAAACTCCGCGCCTTCCGACAACAGACGAACGTTAATATCCAAGTCAAACTTGGCCATGGTTTGCTCTAACGCCACGGGCGTAATGGATAGGCCTGGCAACGTCAGCTTCGACAGCTCATCCTCTTCTAGCCGCAACATTAATTGGAACAATGGTGTGTGCTGTAAACTCCGCTCTACCGAGCACTGCTCCAGCAGCTGCTCAAACGGCACATCTTGATGCATCTGTGCATCCAAGTTCACTTGCCGTATATGCTCAAAATACTCCGTCACTGATGCGAAATCCGTGCGCCCTCTGAGCACTAAGGTATTCACAAAGCAACCGATCAACGGCGCTAACTCGGCGCGCATTCGGTTGGCAACCGGTGTTCCTATGATGACTTCACGCTCATTGCTGTGGCGGGCCAACACTAAATTCACAACACCGTGCAGCACCATAAACAACGTCATCTGATGCGTATGCGCTAACGCCTGCACGTTCGACAGCAACGCTGCGCTTAGCGCCGTCCGGTACACCCCTCCTTGATACTGTTTATGACTCGGTCGAGGACGGTCCAAGGGTACGTTGTGGGCTTGAGGGACTCCCGCTAATTGCTTTGTCCAATACCCCAATGACTCCGCTAAAGCAGAGTCTGTGTGTGTCGTTCGTTGCCACACCGCGTAATCACTGTACTGCACCGACAATGGCCTTAAGGCCGCCGGCGCACCCGTCACTCCCGCTGCGTAATACGCCATAAACTCTTCAATCAATAGCCGTACTGACCAGCCATCCGCCGCTATGTGATGCAAGGTAAACAACAACACACCGCTCGCGTCTTCCTCTTCATCACTGAGCTGCACGTAACTCACTCGAACCGGCAGGTCTCGCGTTAAATCAAACGGCGTTTCCATTTCCGCGCTTAACAATTGCTTCAGTCGCTGCGGTTGCTCTTCTCTCAACTCTCCACGCAAGTCGTGGTAAGACAACACCCATGACCCTTCCGACCGCACGTACTGCTCGGCACCCTCTCCACTCGCTCGATAACCACTGCGCAAAATCCGATGTCGTTGCATGATCGCTTGTATGGCCCCTTGCGCTATCTCACGATCGAAGGTTCCCTTTAATCGCAGCGCCGCTGGCATGTTGTACTCCGCGCTGTTGCCTTGCAGTTGATCGATTAACCAAAGTCGTTGCTGCGCATACGATAACGGTGCGGCGCTGTGCTCTGAAGTAACCGCGGGGATCGCCTGACTGGACGACGCTGGCGCCGACGACGTAATAAATTGCGCTAACCTGCGCAGTTCAGGGTGTTCAAAAATATGACGAATCGATAACTGACGATTCAGCGAATCTTCAACGCCGTTAGCCAGCTGTACCGCGAGCAAAGAGTGGCCACCTAGCTCAAAAAAGTTGGCCGTCGCGCTGATGCTCTCAACCGGCCGTTGCAATAACGTCGCCCAGAGTGTTGCCAGCTCCGTTTCTGTCGCACCACTGGGCGCTACATAATCTGACTCCGCCGTTACCGCGATGGCCGGCAACGCTCGTTTATCTACCTTGCCATTCGGCGTTAAGGGCAAAGCCTCTAAGACACCGTAACGCGACGGTTGCATATAATCCGGTAGTCGCTGCTTCATGTACTCGCGCACACGCACTTCGTCTGCGCCTTCTGCCAACACTACATACGCAACCAAGTGTCCCTCTTGCGCTATCACCACGCCGTCACTCACCACCGCACACGACAATAATTGGTGCTGCACTTCGCCAAGCTCGACCCGAAACCCTCGGATCTTAACCTGCTCATCGGCACGACCCAGAAACTCCAAATCGCCCTCGTTGTTATAACGCACCCAATCTCCGGTTCGATACAAACGGCTTCCCGCGCCCGCCGTAAACGCCGCCGAGATGAATCGCTCGTTCGTTAAACTCGGCTGATTTAAATAACCTCGCGCTAACCCTGCGCCCCCTATGTACAGCTCGCCGATCACACCTCTCGGGGCTAATTGACCGTCTTTATCCAACACATATAAGTGCGTCCCACTCACCGCTCGACCTATACTCGGGGCCGTCGCCTGCTCCGACTCAAACGCCTTCACCGTCGAATAGGTCGTATCTTCCGAAGGACCGTACAAGTTCACGACTCGCTTCACGGAGCCCTGCGCTAATAGCTCATTGACTAAACGTCCTGATAACGGCTCTCCCGCTAAATTAATGGTCTGGACTGTCGCGGGTACTCGCTCCGCTCGCACCAACGCTTCCATTCCCGACGGCACCGTGTTGATTAAACTCACGCTTGAATAATCGTCCTCCAACACGCTCAAAATCGAATCCACGACGCGACAACTGCCACCCACACTCAACGGCGCGAACACCTCAAACACCGACAAGTCGAAGTTCAACGATGTGCTCGCCAAGACTTCTTTCATCTCGTCCGCTCGGTAATAATCTTGCGACCACGCCAGCAAACTACTGGCACTGCGATGTTCAATCATCACGCCCTTCGGACGACCCGTTGAGCCTGAGGTGTAAATTAAATACGCTAAATGCTCCGGCTGAACCGCTACCTCTAACGCACTGTCTGACTGCTCCGCTAAACGCTCCCCCAACTCATCCAATAAGTGCAGCTTTACACCCCTCGGCCAAGCAACCTGATGCTCCACTTTACGTTCACACAGCACATGGGATAACTCCGTATCCTCCACGATGTACGCTAAGCGCTCCGACGGATAATTGGGATCTAATGCGACGTAACTCCCTCCTGCTTTTAAGACACCCAATAACGCAACCACCATCTGCGATGTTCGCGTCAAACTGATCCCCACGGGCGTTTCCACATCCACTCCTTCGGCTCGCAGATAATGAGCTAAGCGATTGGCCGCCGCATTCAATTGCTGATAAGTCAGTGATTGACTCGCACAACGCACCGCTATTCGTTCAGGGTGCGCAGCCACTTGCGCTTCTACCCACTGATGCAAACAACGCTCTCCCGCCGACGATGGCAACGGCGCACCACGTCCTAAGGCCATCAACTCCGCTTCCGCTTGAGCCGACAACATCGATAACTCCGCGAGTTTCGCGTTTGGCTGCTGCACGACTTGCTGCAACAGCGTCATCACATCGCTGCTTAACTGAGCCACATGCTCAGCCGTTAAAATCGACTCATCGTAATGCCATTCAAACTCCGCGCCTTCCGACAACAGACGAACGTTAATATCCAAGTCAAACTTGGCCATGGTTTGCTCTAACGCCACGGGCGTAACGGATAGGCCTGGCAACGTCAGCTTCGACAGCTCATCCTCTTCTAGCCGCAACATTAATTGGAACAATGGTGTGTGCTGTAAACTCCGCTCTACCGAGCACTGCTCCAGCAGCTGCTCAAACGGCACATCTTGATGCATCTGTGCATCCAAGTTCACTTGCCGTATATGCTCAAAATACTCCGTCACTGATGCGAAATCCGTGCGCCCTCTGAGCACTAAGGTATTCACAAAGCAACCGATCAACGGCGCTAACTCGGCGCGCATTCGGTTGGCAACCGGTGTTCCTATGATGACTTCACGCTCATTGCTGTGGCGGGCCAACACTAAATTCACAACACCGTGCAGCACCATAAACAACGTCATCTGATGCGTATGCGCTAACGCCTGCACGTTCGACAGCAACGCTGCGCTTAGCGCCGTCCGGTACACCCCTCCTTGATACTGTTTATGACTCGGTCGAGGACGGTCCAAGGGTACATTGTGGGCTTGAGGGACTCCCGCTAATTGCTTTGTCCAATACCCCAATGACTCCGCTAAAGCAGAGTCTGTGTGTGTCGTTCGTTGCCACACCGCGTAATCACTGTACTGCACCGACAATGGCCTTAAGGCCGCCGGCGCACCCGTCACTCCCGCTGCGTAATACGCCATAAACTCTTCAATCAATAGCCGTACTGACCAGCCATCCGCCGCTATGTGATGCAAGGTAAACAACAACACACCGCTCGCGTCTTCCTCTTCATCACTGAGCTGCACGTAACTCACTCGAACCGGCAGGTCTCGCGTTAAATCAAACGGCGTTTCCATTTCCACGCTCAACAATTGCTTCAGTCGCTGCGGTTGCTCTTCTCTCAACTCTCCACGCAAGTCGTGGTAAGACAACACCCATGACCCTTCCGACCGCACGTACTGCTCGGCACCCTCTCCACTCGCTCGATAACCACTGCGCAAAATCCGGTGTCGTTGCATGATCGCTTGTATGGCCCCTTGCGCTATCTCACGATCGAAGGTTCCCTTTAATCGCAGCGCGGCTGGCATGTTGTACTCCGCGCTGTTGCCTTGCAGTTGATCGATTAACCAAAGTCGTTGCTGCGCATACGATAACGGTGCTGCACTGTGCTCTGAAGTAACCGCGGGGATCGCCTGACTGGACGACGCTGGCGCCGACGACGTAATAAATTGCGCTAACCTGCGCAGTTCAGGGTGTTCAAAAATATGACGAATCGATAACTGTCGATGCAACGAGTCTTCAACGCCGTTGGCCAGCTGTACCGCGAGCAAAGAGTGGCCACCTAGCTCAAAAAAGTTGGCCGTCGCGCTGATGCTCTCAACCGGCCGTTGCAATAACGTCGCCCAGAGTGTTGCCAGCTCCGTTTCTGTCGCACCACTGGGCGCTACATAATCTGACTCCGCCGTTACCGTGATGGCCGGCAACGCTCGTTTATCTACCTTGCCATTCGGCGTTAAGGGCAAAGCCTCTAAGACACCGTAACGCGACGGTTGCATATAATCCGGTAGTCGCTGCTTCATGTACTCGCGCACACGCACTTCGTCTGCGCCTTCTGCCAACACTACATACGCAACCAAGTGTCCCTCTTGCGCTATCACCACGCCGTCACTCACCACCGCACACGACAATAATTGATGCTGTACTTCGCCAAGCTCGACCCGAAACCCTCGGATCTTAACCTGCTCATCGGCACGACCCAGAAACTCCAAATCGCCCTCGTTGTTATAACGCACCCAATCTCCGGTTCGATACAAACGGCTTCCCGCGCCCGCCGTAAACGCCGCCGAGATGAATCGCTCGTTCGTTAAACTCGGCTGATTTAAATAACCTCGCGCTAACCCTGCGCCCCCTATGTACAGCTCGCCGATCACACCTCTCGGGGCTAATTGACCGTCTTTATCCAACACATATAAGTGCGTCCCACTCACCGCTCGACCTATACTCGGGGCCGTCGCCTGCTCCGACTCAAACGCCTTCACCGTCGAATAGGTCGTATCTTCCGAAGGACCGTACAAGTTCACGACTCGCTTC
Organism: Pleionea litopenaei; assembly: GCF_031198435.1. Classification (GTDB taxonomy): domain Bacteria; phylum Pseudomonadota; class Gammaproteobacteria; order Enterobacterales; family Kangiellaceae; genus Pleionea; species Pleionea litopenaei. Next base: position 4,317,241 of record NZ_CP133548.1, on the reverse strand, counting down.
ACGGAGCCCTGCGCTAATAGCTCATTGACTAAACGTCCTGATAACGGCTCTCCCGCTAAATTAATGGTCTGGACTGTCGCGGGTACTCGCTCCGCTCGCACCAGCGCTTCCATTCCCGACGGCACCGTGTTGATTAAACTCACGCTTGAATAATCGTCCTCCAACACGCTCAAAATCGAATCCACGACGCGACAACTGCCACCCACACTCAACGGCGCGAACACCTCAAACACCGACAAGTCGAAGTTCAACGATGTGCTCGCCAAGACTTCTTTCATCTCATCCGCTCGGTAATAATCTTGCGACCACGCCAGCAAACTACTGGCACTGCGATGTTCAATCATCACGCCCTTCGGACGACCCGTTGAGCCTGAGGTGTAAATTAAATACGCTAAATGCTCCGGCTGAACCGCTACCTCTAACGCACTGTCTGACTGCTCCGCTAAACGCTCTCCCAACTCATCCAATAAGTGCAGCTTTACACCCCTCGGCCAAGCAACCTGATGCTCCACTTTACGTTCACACAGCACATGGGATAACTCCGTATCCTCCACGATGTACGCTAAGCGCTCCGACGGATAATTGGGATCTAATGCAACGTAACTCCCTCCTGCTTTTAAGACACCCAATAACGCAACCACCATCTGCGATGTTCGCGTCAAACTGATCCCCACGGGCGTTTCCACATCCACCCCTTCGGCTCGCAGATAATGAGCTAAGCGATTGGCCGCCGCATTCAATTGCTGATAAGTCAGTGATTGACTCGCACAGCGCACCGCTATTCGTTCAGGGTGCGCAGCCACTTGCGCTTCTACCCACTGATGCAAACAACGCTCTCCCGCCGACGATGGCAACGGCGCACCACGTCCTAAGGCCATCAACTCCGCTTCCGCTTGAGCCGACAACATCGATAACTCCGCGAGTTTCGCGTTTGGCTGCTGCACGACTTGCTGCAACAGCGTCATCACATCGCTGCTTAACTGAGCCACATGCTCAGCCGTTAAAATCGACTCATCGTAATGCCATTCAAACTCCGCGCCTTCCGACAACAGACGAACGTTAATATCCAAGTCAAACTTGGCCATGGTTTGCTCTAACGCCACGGGCGTAATGGATAGGCCTGGCAACGTCAGCTTCGACAGCTCATCCTCTTCTAGCCGCAACATTAATTGGAACAATGGTGTGTGCTGTAAACTCCGTTCTACCGAGCACTGCTCCAGCAGCTGCTCAAACGGCACATCTTGATGCATCTGTGCATCCAAGTTCACTTGCCGTATATGCTCAAAATACTCCGTCACTGATGCGAAATCCGTGCGCCCTCTGAGCACTAAGGTATTCACAAAGCAACCGATCAACGGCGCTAACTCGGCGCGCATTCGGTTGGCAACCGGTGTTCCTATGATGACTTCACGCTCATTGCTGTGGCGGGCCAACACTAAATTCACAACACCGTGCAGCACCATAAACAACGTCATCTGATGCGTATGCGCTAACGCCTGCACGTTCGACAGCAACGCTGCGCTTAGCGCCGTCCGGTACACCCCTCCTTGATACTGTTTATGACTCGGTCGAGGACGGTCCAAGGGTACGTTGTGGGCTTGAGGGACTCCCGCTAATTGCTTTGTCCAATACCCCAATGACTCCGCTAAAGCAGAGTCTGTGTGTGTCGTTCGTTGCCACACCGCGTAATCACTGTACTGCACCGACAATGGCCTTAAGGCCGCCGGCGCACCCGTCACTCCCGCTGCGTAATACGCCATAAACTCTTCAATCAATAGCCGTACTGACCAGCCATCCGCCGCTATGTGATGCAAGGTAAACAACAACACACCGCTCGCGTCTTCCTCTTCATCACTGAGCTGCACGTAACTCACTCGAACCGGCAGGTCTCGCGTTAAATCAAACGGCGTTTCCATTTCCGCGCTTAACAATTGCTTCAGTCGCTGCGGTTGCTCTTCTCTCAACTCTCCACGCAAGTCGTGGTAAGACAACACCCATGACCCTTCCGGCCGCACGTACTGCTCGGCACCCTCTCCACTCGCTCGATAACCACTGCGCAAAATCCGATGTCGTTGCATGATCGCTTGTACGGCCCCTTGCGCTATCTCACGATCGAAGGTTCCCTTTAATCGCAGCGCCGCTGGCATGTTGTACTCCGCGCTGTTGCCTTGCAGTTGATCGATTAACCAAAGTCGTTGCTGCGCATACGATAACGGTGCTGCGCTGTGCTCTGAAGTAACCGCGGGGATCGCCTGACTGGACGACGCTGGCGCCGACGACGTAATAAATTGCGCTAACCTGCGCAGTTCAGGGTGTTCAAAAATATGACGAATCGATAACTGTCGATGCAACGAGTCTTCAACGCCGTTGGCCAGCTGCACCGCGAGCAAAGAGTGGCCACCTAACTCAAAAAAGTTGGCCGTCGCGCTGATGCTCTCAACCGGCCGTTGCAATAACGTCGCCCAGAGTGTTGCCAGCTCCGTTTCTGTCGCACCACTGGGCGCTACATAATCTGACTCCGCCGTTACCGCGATGGCCGGCAACGCTCGTTTATCTACCTTGCCATTCGGCGTTAAGGGCAAAGCCTCTAACACCGCATAAGCACTCGGGATCAGATGCAGTGGTAAACGGGGCTCTAAATAGTCACGCAATCGCTCCGCTAACTCTCCCTCGTCTAACAACGCCTCTTTGTCAGCCAAGACCACATAGGCCACCAAGCGACCATCATCCTCTCCCGCTCCCGATTGAATCGTTACCACCGCTGATCGTAACCCTTCATGCTCGACTAAAACGCTTTCGATTTCTCCCGGCTCTATTCGCTGCCCTCGCAGCTTGACCTGCTCATCCACTCGACCTTCATAGTGCAAACGTCCGTCCGCCAAATATCGCACTCGATCGCCCGTTCGATACATCCGTTCTTGTCCATCTTCTACAAACGGATTGTCACAATAACGCTCCGCCGTTAACGCTTCTCGCTGCCAATATCCCTGCGTTACACCCGCTCCGCCTATATACAACTCTCCACTGACGCCTCGCGGTAACAGCTCTCTCGACTCACTCAACACATAGCATTGCGTATTCGCTATCGGATAACCGATGCTCACACCTTCATTCGTCAGCCGCGCGCAGGTCGACCACACCGTCGTTTCCGTCGGTCCATACATATTCCATAGCGAATCCACTCGCTCTAACAAACGACTCGCTAAATCCTCCGCTAAACGTTCTCCACCACACAACGCCTTCAAAATAACCCCTGTGGGCCACTCTCCGCTGTCGAGCAACAACCGCCAAGTCATCGGGGTCGCTTGCATCATCGTGATTTCATGCTCCGCTAACTGTGCCGACAAACGCGCTCCATCGACACTGTCTTCTCGACGACACAGCACCACTTCCGCACCACTTATCAACGGTAAAAATAATTCCAATACATGAATGTCGAAGCTGATCGGTGTCACCGCCAATAAACGATCTCCGACTTGGCAACCGGGTTGCTCTTGCATGCTCATTAAAAAGTTCGCTACGTTGCCATGACTCACCATCACACCTTTCGGCTGGCCCGTTGAGCCGGACGTGTAAATCAGGTAAGCCAAATCGCCTGCCTTTACCTCGGTACGATACTCAGATGCACTTGCAAATAACGCCGCTTGATAATCCGTCGACGCAATATTGAACACCTTGACGCCCTCACGCTTAAATGCCGGATGCTCGTCATCAACCAACACCCATTGCGCTTGGCTATCGCTTAACATGTACTGCAAGCGTTGTTCGGGGTAACTGGGATCCAGCGGCAAATACGCCGCACCGACTTTTAGGCAACCCAACAAATGGCTCATTAAAGGTAAGCTGCGCTCTAAACACACTCCTATCACATCGCCTTTTTGCACACCCTGTGCACTGAGCCAGTTCGCCACTCGATTCGCTTGCTCTTCTAGCTCACCGTAACACCAAGACTCATCGCCACTGCGAACCGCTACCTGCGTATTGCGGGCATTGACTTGCTCTGACCAAGATTGTAAAAACGTTGCTTTAACGCTTACGCTAGGCAATGAATATTTTTCAAATTCCTGCTGCGTAATAATTGATAGTTCTTGAATGGGAAGCGCATGATTTTCTAACGCGTGTTGAAACAAAAAGTGAAATCTGTCGGTCAGTGCATCGATTTCGTCGGCGTTAAAATAAGCCATGTTGAAATCTAACTGAATTTCTATATCATCACTATCCCCATCCCAAATGGTAAATGTAAGAGGAACCGGGTCATGATTATGACTGGAGTAAATAACCTCTGCGTTATGAGTACCAAAATAGAGGTCGCTGTAATCTGTTTTTAAGTAATTAAATACAACATCGTATAAACGTGATTTCTTATTACTCTTTACATCCCGAATAATAGCACCTATCGGATATTTTTGATGTCTAAAATCTGCTTTCTGCAACCTTGAGATTTTACGTAATAACGAGTTAAAGTCGGCACTAGGATCAACATCGACTAAAAATGGATTGACGCTCGCAAAAACGCCGAGCATTTTTTTTGCAACTTATCCGTTCGTTTATGAGTAGGAATTCCAAACGATAAATTAGAATGACCAGTCACTCGCGAAAAATACACGCAAAGTATCGCGAGAAAATACTGTGCAGAAGAGGCATTCTCAGATCGACAAAACTGTTCAATAGCATTAAACAAAGACCGATTAATATAGCTACGGGAACGTTTACTTCTTACATGTTCGGTTGAGTGGTAGACGCCTTCATAATAAGGCGTTAACATTGCTTTAGGGAGATTAGAGAAACGACTAGACCAGTATTCTGCGTCTTTTTGATATCGATTACTTTCTCGATAACTAATATCTTTTAAAACAACATCGTTCCAACCAGTTACTACTTCGTCCGCACTCCCTGAGTTGTAATAATCCGCTAGACAATGTGATAAATTGGTAAAACCCCAACCGTCCATTGCTAAATGATGTGCAAATCCTAAATATCTAAAGTCCTGCTCATTTATTTTTAGTAAGAACCCTTTGCAAATCTGAGTATTTTCAAATTCTATTGGAGTTTCAAATAAGTTATCTATCCACACCCGCGCAGACTGCTCCGGATTGTCCTCATGACTAAAGTCAATGATCGGCAAAGTAACGTCGCGTTCATTTGAAATAAACTGATATACGTCATTATTTTTGCTAATAATACGAATACCAAATGCATCATGATTACTTACCAACGTTCGATAGGCTTGTTGCATACGACTAACATCAACCGATCCACAACAAATATAGCCACCTATATTATATAGAGGACTATTTTTATTATGCAGTTGATCATAATAGATGTCTGATTGAGTTAGCGTAAGCGCTAACTTATTTTCTAAATCTTGAGACATATTCAATCCAATAGACGTTTTACTAAATCCTTCAAACCATTTCGACTGTACGAGATGAGTCTTGAATAATTGATTTTTCTCTAGTTCGTTTGATAATGACGTCCGCTTCAGTTAAACAATCTATTAACTGTCCATTTTCCATTACTAATATTTTGTCAGCGACATCAAAATAGCGATCATCATGACTGATTACGACAACCGCTTTTCCCTTGTTTTTCAACGTAGGTAATACTTGATGATAAAAAGTCTCTTTAAACATGGGATCTTGATCAGCAGCCCACTCATCAAAAACATACAAGTCTTTATCTTCCAGAAACGAAACTAGTAGAGCAAGGCGACGACGTTGTCCGTCTGATAATGACGTTGTCGAAAACCTGCCGTTAGAAATTGAAACTTTCTCACTGAGGTTGAGATCAACCAGTAAACGATTTATGACATCTTGGTTTTCTTGACTTACATTTCCGAGCAATCTATCGAACAAGTAATAATCAGAGTAAATAGCACTAATTTTTTCTCGGCAACTTGAAACTGTGTCTTTATCTACTTTAGTCTCAGAAAAGTAAATATCTCCATTAGTTGTTTGATAGTGCAAGGTAATCAACTTACTAAGAGTCGACTTACCAGAACCGTTACCTCCAACTATAAAAGTAACTTCTCCACGGTTAATATGAAAATTCACGGGGCCAACTTTAAAACCTTCTGATTCATCTGGAGAAGAATGTTGAAACTCAACATTGTTAAACTTCAAGGATTCCCAATCTATTAAGTTATCAATAGCGTCAGAAACCTCTTCTTTCGGAAGCTCATTAAGTAGCCTTTTAACCTTATTCAAGGATATCCGAGCACGAAGAATCCCTGGGACAAAATTTATAATTACAGCCAATGGAGTTGTTATATAAAGCAATGCCATAATAGCAGCTATCAATTCAACCTTACTGACAGACTGATAATTCACAAAAATAAATGCAGCTATCCCTATTACAAAGAAACTAATTAGATCACCATAGTTGTTTGCAGCACTTACTATTGAATTACCCGTTTTATCCGCATTTAAAACTGCGTACTCGTTATGTAAAAGCACATCTTTAAAGTAACTTTCACGTTTATCTTTGTTTAGCTTTAATTCTTTAGCACCGTAAATTAATCCACGAATAGACTCTTGCAACGCATCTACACTTTCTCTTGATTTCTCAAAGTAGCGATTACCTAGAAACATAGGTATTTGATAAGTGATAACTCCGACTAAAATTGTCTTTAAAACAAACCAAAATACGGCTGAATTTAAAAACAATAGAAACCCAAGCATTCCTATAAGTGTCGCGCTATTCATTAAAAGATCGGGTAACATTCGAGAGCCAGCAACGATGCGACCAACATCCGTCGTAATGGTTGCGATCAGTTTAGAAGAGCCCATCTTTTCTAACTTATCAATAGGAGCACGAGTAATTCTTTCATATAGTTGTACACGAAGATCGGTTGTAACATTCATCGAAACACGCATCAGAATAATCTGAGACGCCGTTCTAGCAACCAATATAAATATGCAAGTAAATAAAAACACTGTGGCGATATCATAATTCGCAACTTCGTAGCTAAGAAAGGTTTCTACTTGAGCTGATACATATAAGATCCCATCCGTACTTTCGGTTAAACTACTCACCACAATTGGAATAAGCAACGAATATGCAACACCTGCAAGCGCCCCAAGTATGATAGATAAAAAGACTCGATTGGGAGCTTTTGATGTGAACGCACTAAATAATTTCATAACTATTTCCTTGATACACTGTCAGATGCCAAGACGAGCTTAGTCGCATTTGACGGCGCTAAAGACTCTTCGAAATCAATATATTCAACGTTAAAAAAGCGCTCGAACATATCGTCGTAATAGTCGCTAAATACATTGCCAGACTGTCCTGTAGAATTCATAAAATAATAACCATTCGACTCATTACTCAACTCTATAACTTGACGAAATCCCGCCCCAAAGCTTTGAACATAGCCTTTCGACTGACGAAACTGAGCATCGGCCACATTGATTGTGTTCGGCGAGCCCCCCGTCGATAAAGTTCGATTAAAAAGTAGATTTAGTGCGTTAACTTGGCCAAAAGGTTGGTGTTCAAGAGATACATAGTGAAGTTCACCCCAACTCCAATCTTCAATATCTTTTCCTCTGAGCTTAATTAATTCCTTTAATGCGATTCGTAAACTGGAATGTAGTATATAGTCACATGACTCCACTTCTTCACTTGTAATATTGTCACACCAGTTCGAGCGTTCATTGGAAAGAGCACTGTAGATTTGTGCATTAGTCGTATTTCTCCAAACTTTAGATAAAGCGCGTGACTCGTCCTTTCTATTCCAATAACTAAATAGGTCATCTGAGAACATCTGACTTTTTAAGTTCTTCATCCAAACATGGAATATTGATGCAGCTATACTATCTTTTGACATATCACCATCCCACGCTTTTACCAATTCGATGGCCTCTTTTTCTATGGGTACTTCGGAATTCATGTTCCTAATAAGTGATACGAATCGCTTTGCCGATATATCAACAGTATCCCCTTGCATTTGTTTAAAGTAGCGTGAATCGATCAGCTGCTTCTTTGCAATCCTATCTAATAACAACTCTTCTATACGCATCGCTCGTTCTGGCGATGCCCAATCTTTCGAGATAAAAAATGGGTAACTGGAATCGACGATTCTATTGTTTGCTGAGACAATGTATCCTTGCTTTGGATTAAGGCTACTCGGCATCATGTTCTTTTCTATATAGCCCTGCCACATATAATCACTGTTCCAACCCTCTGCTGGATATTGACCATTCCCACTCTTTCGAATGGGAATGTTGCCTGCTGCAACATATCCAATATTATTTTTGGTATCGGCATAAATATAATTTAATGTTGGTGCGACAAATTTAGATAATGCATTTCGAAAACTTGAATAATTTTCTGAATAGTTAATTTCAAAAAGTGCGTTATAAGTGGTATCGCCTGGCTTTAACGCAGTCCAACTTAACGATACTGGAGATTCAAAACCATCTGCTGCGTCACTTATAATTGGACCATGAACAGTACTTCTTATTTGTATATCGATAGGCTTTAATGGTCTATTCATAAACTCAGGAGAGTCGGTCTTGATTTTTATAGACTCTGTTCTAACATCAAAATCTATCCATTGACCATTATATAGATACTGTGAGTTATTCTCTGGATTAAGTTGCTCAATGTACAAGTCTTGCACATCTGCCAACATGCTTGTGCCACCCCAAGCAATGTTTTCATTCTTACCAAATATGACCAACGGTAAACCAACTAAACTCATCCCAGTAGAATTCAGCTGACTTCCTTCTTGCTTTACGGCATACCAAAGCGAGGGAATTTGCAAACTTAAATGAGGATCGCTAGCCAATATCGGTAGCCCGGTTTCAGTGAACTTTCCGGCGACCACCCAAGCATTACTTCCGACGTTTTTTCCCCCAATGTGTAAATTAGTCTCAAGGTCTTCGCGAACTTTTGATAGTTCTTCGATAGGAATTATCTTCAGCAAATCTTGATATGTTGAAGTATAAATAAGATCTTGATTGTTATTGTCGAAAAGAAAATTCATCTTATCTTTTGAAAGCACTTGACTCGCTGACAAAAACTCAATTTCTCGCCACATATTATTGGATAAATTCAAAGCAAACATCTTCATCCAAGCTAACGAATCAAGTTCATTCCAAGATTCTGGCTCAACGCCCAACGCGACGAACTCAGTCGGAAGCGGATTCTCTTGTTCAATCCATGCGTTGATTCCCGCAGTGTAAGCGGTTAACGACTGACGAGATTCTGGCGTTAAATGTTCCCAAGAATCTTTGGCGGACTCATAAATACCTAGTGTTCTTATCCACACATCACTTTTCAGAGATGCTCGGCCGAATAGCTCACTTAATCGACCTTGAGAAATATGCCTTTGTAACTCAAGTTGCCATAACCGATCTTGAGCATGAACAAATCCCATAGCGAAATATACGTCTTCGTCATGCTTTGCCTGAATCGAGACGATGGAATGCTTTCCTCTTGAAATTGTTACTTCTGAAGACAGGCCTCGGATACTCACTTTGCCTTGCTCTTGCGGCAATGAGCCATAAAGTCGAAGCAAGCTTATTGTTGCGACAACTATAATCGGAATTACTAAAAAGAAGGCGAACCGACTGGTTAATGGATAGGATTTAAACAAAATAACTCCCTAAAATTCATTATAATAGTTAACTTTTTCAATTCAAAAAATGAGCTCAATATCGTTACTTTTTTTAATATTATTGCTTTAACTTTATTTTCTTTACTTAATTTAATTGACGATTTACTGACATATTTATTACTAAATACTTTTCTTCAATGCTTATTCACTCTCTTCAAACACAAGAAAATCAACAGCGCCCTTGGCCGCATTTATAACTTTGTCATTTAACCCATCAATTAACTGGCCTCTAACACATGCTCCGCCATACTGAGTCCCAATATCGAAAATCCCCCAAACCGCATCAAAGCGTTTTAATTCGCCTTTCGAGTCTGTCGTAATAATATAATCAGGAGCACAGAATTCTTGAGCAACCCATTCTGAAGTCGATACTTTTTCGTCAACTAAGTCATTCCAATCACTTTGAGTTAACGATCGACCAACAAAGACATCCGCTCCCTGTAACGATAATGTCTTCTTAATTACAAATGCGTCTTTCTGGTCTTTAAGTAGCTCCGACAATTTAAATGATTGGCCTTTCCAGCTTACGACTCCAGAGGTCATTATTTTCGTCCATGGTACGTATTTACTTATAAACTCTTGCTCATCAGGTGAAAAAATAGACGCTATTCTTTCTTCATGAAGCACCGCTGACATGGCCTTATTACCAATCAAGCTACCGAGTAGTCCGTCGAAAAAAATAACATTTTTACTCAAAATGGAAGTGTATAATCGCAATGAGAACTGATCAGGGATTAGTCCATCATCAACAAGCATTACGTCAACTTCGCTTCCCTCATAAAACATTCTACCGTCTGATTTAAATTCGAAAATATTGAAATCCTCAAATAGAATGGTGGTTACTTTGCTAACATCCTTTGGTTTAATCTTTTCACACATTTGCTCGATCACAACTTCCACCATAGCCTGCTCTTCCGGCGTGCTATCTGTGTAATAAAACAAAATATTTACCTCATCTCGATGAGGCTTTACACGCTTGGCTAAGCGAGTATTAAATGAGAAGAACGCATCGGCCACAGTTTTCCTAATTAAACGCAAACCAAACTGCTCTTCAAGCGGGCCCAAAGTACTTTTAAATGCAGGCTCTAACCAGTCATGTTGCCAACCACCTAGCGACGAGCCAACATTGGACTCAATAAGTTTCATTTGCTTATCGGAGTAAACAAAATCATGTCGAATATAAAGTTCGTCGGGTTGGACATTGAGTCGCAAATACAAATCTAAATAGTATTGTGGCAAAGCAAAGAAGCTTTCAAAATCAATACCATTTAACTTATCACCAAATGCATTTAATGATTTTATGTAAAGAGAAGGTAGCATTTTTATAAAATACTGGTATTCCTTTAGATGATCGTTAGAAATCAATACTGGCCAGTTAGAAATCTCAAACTGATAACCATGCATAACAGGCGACACAGCATCAGAGTACTTATCAAAACGAAAAGCGCGCATTGCATCATTCTTTTTAAGCAACAACATCAATTTCTTGTATGACTCTGAATAGAATCCATTTACAGACTCTATCTCGTCTTCAGTAATGTCACTTACCTGTTCTTTACAATCTAGATCTTCATCATCTAAAGTAATTTCTATTTCCATTTGTCATTTTCCAAGCAACTTTATCCAAGGAGCTTTATCCAAGCAGCTCTTTTACGCGAACCGCCAAAGCTTCAATATTCTGAAATTGATACAACTCTCGAAGATGTATATCAGGCAATCCCTTATTTTTAAGGTTCTTCTTCATTCTAATTGCAAAAAGTGAGTTACCACCTAGATCAAAAAAGTTATCATTTGAAGTCACTTCCACCTCAAATAGTTCACTCCATATGTCAACTAGCTTTTCCTTAATAACGAGAGTATCAGTTGAGTCTTTATTATCTTGATACTCAGGAGAAGCAAAAAAGCTTGAGTTCACATCTTTACTAACAACATTGAGAACATGATCGTTTAAGTTGGAGGTATCCGCTTTTCCGTTATTAGTAAGAGGTATCTTTGCGACGCTATAAATAGAAGATGGGATCATATATTCTGGCAACACTTCTCGAAGCGCTGCATATGGACAGCTTTCAAATTCACTATCCAAAATAACGTAAGCATCGATCCTTGCAGAAGCGGGGTCATTTTCACGTCTGAGATTCAATACCGTCACCGCTTGAACTACCGGGTGCATCTTTAACAATTGATTGCTAATCTCTTCGAGCTCAATTCTAAACCCTCGTAACTTCACTTGATTATCAATTCTTCCGAGATGCAGTAACTCTCCCGCATGATTAACAGCCCCTTTATCTCCGCTTCGATACACTCGTCGGTTAAGCTCCGGATGTATGAAAAACCGTTCTTTTGTTAGTTCCACCTGGTTACAGTACTCACTGGCTAAGCCGCTACCTGAGACATAAATTTCGCCGATTGAATTAGCGGGCAGGCAACGCCCCAATTCATCTAATATATGAAAATTCCAGCCTCGAATTGGTATTCCAACTGATTGGCTTCCTACCAATGAATCCTGTCGTGTAACTTCACGATGAGTTACATGAACAGTCGTCTCAGTAATTCCATACATATTTAAGAGCTTACAATTTTGTGAGGATGGAATTTTTTCAAACCAAGGTCGAAGAAACGTGCAATTCAGAGATTCACCTCCAAAAACAACAAACCTAACTTGTTGGCAGTTTTCTCCCAAATCATCAGTTAATTGGAGCTGATAGAATGCCGACGGCGTTTGGCTCAATATCGTTATATTTTGCTCGCGCACTAGATTAGAGAATAAATTAGAATCTCGAGAGGTATCGAAGGGAACGATCACCAGTCGGCCTCCAGTTAACAGGCCTCCCCATATTTCCCATACTGAGAAATCAAATGCAAATGAGTGAAAAACCGACCAAACATCGTTCTCGTTAAAATCATATACTGCCGACAAACCTTCAACGAGATTAATCACATTTCCGTGAGGAACACTTACTCCTTTAGGGTTCCCAGTCGAACCCGATGTATAGATAATATAAGCATCATTATCTGATTCACTGATTACAGGGGCATTGGGCTTGTATGTTTTTGAGCGCTCAATAAGTTGACTAAGTTGATGCAACTCATATTGACTTTGATGTTCTTGAATTTTATTCGAGTCAATCAACAGCGCAATATCGGAGTTTTCACAGATGTATTTCGTGCGTTTTACTGGCGTAGCAGGGTCAATAGGTACATAAACGCTGCCCGTCTTAAGTACAGCCAGCATTGCAACTATCATCCATTCATCGCGTTCTAACTTCAACCCAACTCGGCACTGATATACACCCAACTCCTCAATGAATAAGTTAGCTAACTGATTTGAATAATCATTAAGCTCATTGTATGTTAGATGTCTATTGTTAAACGTTACGGCAATACGCTCACTCTGTTGCTCCACTTGCTTTTCAAATGCTTGCGTCAGCGAACAAGAGTTCCGCACTTCGCAACTGTCACCTTCATTTTCCTCAACAATCAAACACGGGTTTAAAGGAGGGATAAATTTAATATCTTTTAAATACTGAATTTTCTCATCGAAGAGTTGTTTAGCAATATAAAGTAGAGAATCTAAATACGATTGTATATCTTGTGTATCATAATACTCTGAATGGTAACTAACATTAATAATTTGCTCGCCTTTGGGGTCGCTTATCAGTGAAACTTGTAGAGGTGATAACAAGCTATGAGTGCTGGCATTAAGAATTTTCACACACTGAACATTAATTAAAGAACTGTCGAGCTGATAATGATTGATGCCTATTAAATGCTGGCAATTACCTTTCAATTGGCAGCAGGTATCTTCAATGGAATCTGAGTCTATTGTTTCTAAATATTTAAAACAACGGCTCTTAAAAGACGTAACACTTTGACTAGACTCTAGCGTTCCAGACCAACGTTTTAATGACTCTTTATCTTCAAATTCATAATCCCCACATACGTCAAATAATAGTGTTGCCGCATTATCAAACATAGCTTGAGATAAAACCTCTGAAGCTAGTATCAATGAAGTAGAGTCGATAATTAAATTGTTGAGTCGTCGAGTAATACTTTCTTGCTTACTTAAACACCTGATCTTATTTGACTCTAAACCAATCGTATTTCGACCGGTCAGTCTAGCTGGCAGCGCAGGTGGGTCAATATCAAAGTCGATGGGAGATTCACTGAAAAGTATGCTTAGTAACTTTTTAAGTTCTGAAAACGATAGTAAACTTTTACTTCCTGAAATAACTATTAGATAGCCACTCGGGTCTGTGCACTTTTTAATTACGACTCGAACAAAACAAGGTGTTAATGGCGAGAAAGATCTGGACTGCTCTTTTGCACAAAAGCGTTGTTGGGACTCCTCTCCTACTAAAGTTCCCTCTTCCTCAAAGATTTGAGCGCTTAAACTTGATAACCAAACGCAGTCACTCTTCTCTAGAGCTTTCTGAATCTTCTGAAACTGAGAAATTAATTTTGACTTGTTTAATTGACTAATTAACAACGAAACAGAATTGCTATAGCCTAGCCTATGACTTAACTCATCATATTTTAAATTAACGCTAAGCTTTTCATTAAAATTCATTACTAACAATCCACATTGGGTAACAATTCATACAAAGACTATTTAACGGTAAAACCTGCATCTATTGTGGTAACACTGCCTGTGACTCTTACAGCGTCGTCTGAAGCTAGCCATATAGCCGCATTAGCTATATCGCTGCACTCGACTAACTCATTGAGAGGATGCGATTCGACAAATAATGATTCGTGATTTTGCTCATTGACTTTAATTGCTTTGGCAATTTCAACTAACATTTTTCCTTCGAGCACATCATCATCCCGCACCGAACCAGGACAAATCGCATTTACCCGAATTTTTAATGGCGCATAATCTAGTGCAGAAGCTTTAGTCAATCCAATGACACCGTGTTTAGCTGCAACATAAGCAGAAAAATACCTATATCCAACCAAACCTGCTGTCGAAGCGATATTAATAATGCTACCACTTCGTTGCTGACTCATAATTCTCCCGACTGACTTTGTCATACGCCAAACACCATTTAAATCTACATCTAGCATTAATTGCCAATCAGACTCTTCAATATCGTGAACGATCTTACCTGATGGTGTTGCAATACCTGCGTTATTAACTAAAACATCAATTTTCCCAAATCGAGCGAGCCCTTCCGTTACAATAAGCTCAATTTGTTCTACATCTCTAACATCAGCTAATCCGGAAAGCACTCCGACCTCTAAATCACGGCAGAGCATTGCCGTGTGTTCTAATTGATTCTCACTACCAAGCGAATAAGAAACACCGGCAATATCTTGCCCGACATCAAGCAGTATTAGGTCACAACCTTGCTGTGCAAAATTAATAGCAATAGAACGCCCAATACCTCGTGCTGCACCAGTAATTAACGCGACTTTATTTTTTAATCTCATAGCACAACCTAACGCTATTGCGGCCTAGATACATCTTCAAAAAAATCAACTAATGGTTTTGGGTTATCGACAAAATACATATGAGAGCCAGAAAACTCTTTCTGCTGGAACTCTGATTTAGTGGCCTTGCTCCATAATCTGATTTGTTCATCACTGACAAGAAGATCCTGCGTTCCTCTTAGTGCTGCAATTGGAAACTCAGCAGGTAAATCTGATTTAGGTGTATAGTTCTCGTGCATGGTTACGTCTGCTCTTAGAACTGGAATCAACAATTCCTTCATCATTTCATCTTCAAGAGCTGGATGAGTAAACTCAGAAAACTTAATCACTTGCTCAACAAATTCATCGTCACACTCTAAATCAGATGCTCGAGTACTGCGTTGATTCCAAGGATCAGGTGAGCCACTTACAATAAGCCGGCAAACGTTAAATCCTGACTGTTCCAATCTTTTAGCCGTCTCAAAAGCTAAAACAGCACCAAGACTGTGACCAAAAACAATTAGCTCCCGCTCCTTTGACAAACTATGTTGCAGCTCTTCCAAAATACCATTGGCAGCTTCGTGGCAATCAGTAAATGGGCTATCCATAAATCTCTTTTCTCGACCAGGAAGTTGCACTGGATGAATATCAACCTTATCAGTAAGGTTTTGCCATGGCACAAAGAAGGAAGCACCGGAGCCAGCAAACGGCAAACAAATAATTAAGGGTTTCGTACTATTAAACATGGTATTAAGCATCTTTTCTTAAATTATGAAGTTGAAAAAATTGAAGAAACATCTTTTGCACACAAAAACTCTGGACGAGATGAAGGTCGTGTTGGCGCATTGTTTATAGCATTGTAGGTAATGATCAGGAGTCTCCGATCAGCGATGGAAATGTTATCCGACGAGCAATGAACAATTTGTGGATTGAACACAAACACATCACCTGGTTCACCAACAATAAACTCAAGCCCGTTATCACGAATAAGTGGTTCAACGGTATGACGATCGACTTGATATGTTAAGTTTGAAGATACATCTTGACCCCATCCTGCACTTTGGCTATCGATCTTTTTGCAAAGGTTCCCCATTCTATGACTATTAGGGATGACGCATAACGGGCCATGCTCATGAGAGGTTTTAGTTAAAATAATCGCAATATTTAGTAGGCGCTCATGTTCAATATGATCATTTTTATTCCAAAATATAAAATCCTGGTGCCACGGCCAGCGCTTACCATACCCACTTTGCTTCATATTGATTTTGAATTGATGTACATAGACCTCTTCATCGACAAGCGCCTGACATAAAGTTTTAAATTCAGACTTCCTTGTTAAATTCAAAAACGATTGATCGTATAAATGAGGGCCATGAATCGCTCGAACGGTACGATTGGAATCTATCGGCTCTTCATCTTCATATACAACGCCTAATTCATATTGCTGTAAATACTGATCAATGGATTGATTGAGTGATGCTACTTCTTGAAAGGATAAAGCTCCACGAATAATGCTATACCCTTTACTACGAACAGCGTCAATGTGCTCGCGCATTTTTATTACCCTTAAATAAGTCCTTCCAAATCAAAAGCAATCATTCACAATATAACTCGTTACGAGTTAACTCATTATGAAATAACACTTCCTTTATAAATTTTTAATTATGTTAACTCTTTAACTTTGCACTTTTATTATTGAAAAATTATCTTCCCGTTTTTGAGATACAATCCTTATTTCGAAATCGAAACTAACACCTAAGAATGTAAAATAAAAGTTTAAAATTACAATTATCATTATTTGAGAACAAACACTCTTCTCTTTTTGCGATTAAAATATCGATTAAATTTTTAAGGCCTATTTAATTCTCTTTCGTATGATAGACTACGACGTTTTCGTTCATCTCAAACTTAAATTTATGGGCAATAGTTTTTTCTTACCTCAATCAAGACCTGACGCCAAATTAAATTTAATTTGCTTTCCGTATGCTGGAGGCAGTGCAGCAAGTTATATTAATTGGATAAAGTTTTTACCCAGTGAAGTACAACTAATCATTGCGCAGCCACCTGGACGTGCAGATAGAATCTTTGAAAAACCACACACAACCATGCAAGACATGATTGATGAACTGATGGGTGAGTTTCCAAAATTCACCACTTGCCCATACATAATGTTTGGTCACAGCTTGGGTTCTCGTGTTGCATTTGAAATACTTAAAAAGTCTCATGAACTAAAGTTAGAAAAACCTAGGCATTTTATTGCTTCCGCTAGCCGTGGCCCACATGTATTGCCAAGAGAAGATACTTTTTTCGATCTAAATGACGATGAGTTCAAGAGTGAGCTCGCTAATATTAATGGCACTCCATTGGAGATACTCGAAAACTCAGAGTTGATGGAATTATTGTTACCCCTGCTTCGAGCCGACTTTACGATTGCTGATACCTATATCAACCATGATAAAGTTCAATTTAATTGCCCGTTATCGATCTTTGGAGGAACAGAGGACAGGAATATTACTAAAAGTGACTTGCTTAGCTGGGGAAATTTCTTTAGCCAAGAACCTTCGCTATATTATATAAAAGGCGATCATTTTTATATCGATAAGAATATTTATGAACTATCCATTAAACTTCGACTAATAATAAATCAAACATTAAACGGATTAGAGTCGACTCAAAAAATAAGTCTAGCCACCGAGATCAATTAGGTTCAATCATTTACTAGTTCATCTGCTAACATGTGCTCCAAGAAAAATTTTTTGCTTGTATTTGTACGAACGGCGATAGCAGCGACAAGATCATTTCTAAGATAAAAAGATCTCAGCGAGTAAATGTCAGTAGAATCTTCATTATAGGTATGTAATGTCGCATTGCCACAAGAATCGTTATTAGGTATTACACTAAAGTCACTTAACGGCATTGACAAACCTTTACCTTTGGCTTTTATAAAACTTTCTTTTAGTGTCCATAATTGCATAAATCTGGCTTTGTAAGACTTATAGTTCGATTTTTTAAGATAGTCGAGCTCTTCGGTATTAAATACATCTGGTGCTATATCGAGAACTTTATCATCGATATAGAGCGACTCAACATCGACGCCCACTGAACAGCGAATACTTATAGCTAATAGAATACAGTCCCTAGTGTGCGATATATTAAAATGAACCGCTTGTTCTAACAGATTAGAAGAGATTTTCGGTTTTCCATATTTATTATAATCAAAACACCACTGTGAGGGTTTAATCTGAGAGACATATTGACTTAATACCTTCTTCAACATCACTCGTGTTACAAGAAATTGATGTCTATCTTCGTCGAATTTAAAGCTTTGATATCGAGTATGTTCGGCGCTGTTGAGAAGCTGATAATAACGATATTTGAAGTCCTTTTGATCATAGCTACGATCAAATACCCTCCATACATGAACTTCGTTATCCGATATTTCAATCGACATAAATATTTACCATCATTCTTTTTACTGATGATGCCGCTTCTTATTTCATCAGTCAATGATGTTCATGGTCATTGGCTGATCACTAATACTTTAACTGTACTTTTACTGTATTTGAGGAGTTTGAACTATTGTTCATTAACTTATAGGTTTTGGTAAACTGAAAAAACGAAAACTATAAGCATATATATCAAGGCAGACTTATCGATTAAATCTGCTAGAACTTAGGAATGGAACACTTTCTTTAAATTAAAAAGTCAATTAGTAGTAATATTAGGTTTAAGAAGAAATATCAAGCCTGTACTTATTTGTTGACGCCAATTTAGGTGTGAATGTCCGCCGTTATACTCATTGTACTTAACCTTAGCTCCATTAAACTTTAAAATATCCTTTAATTGACGATTAGCGCCAACTCGCGCGGCTCCCAAATCATACAAGCCGACATCGAGATAAAAGCGCTGTTGTGTAAATTTTTTTGACTTAATCTGTTCTAAAAGATGGCCTTCATATTTGGGATAAATTGGCCAATTGGCGTCAGATTCGTCAAATGTGTAGTAAAATGATCCAGATTGAGATAAGACTCCAGCGATAATATCTGAATGACGATATGCAGTATTTATCGCGGTGTAACCTGCGCGACTTGGTCCAGAAATGTAAACACCATCAAAGCTTTTCACATTCAACTTTTTCAAAATATTAGCAGGCAACTCTAGAGCTAGAAAATCCGAAAAAGAATCTTTTAGCAAAATAGTAGAACGTTGACCTTGGTTCGGAACTAAAACTAAAATCGTTTGTGCAATTCTATTTTTGAGTGCTAAATTATTAACAATTGTTGGTAAAGGAGTCCATGCTTCCCATGGTTTGGACGAATTAAACGGTTTGTTAAAGTTTTCTCCGTCTAGTTGTATTAATAGTTTGATCGGTTTTGAATGGTCTAAATCACGCGGTACATATAAGTTAACTGGCCAAGACTCTTTTAATGCTTTGCTTTTTATCCGGGTTTCTTTCATCGGAAGATATAGATTCTCTTTCGACTCAGTCAAAAATTCACTTTTTGGCGCGTCAGGTGCTACAACAACCCCATCCACAATATGGTCCATTGACTGTTCAATTATATTATTTGGCATATATTGAATTTTAAATTCATTAATTCCAAAATTAAACGAAGCATCGATTGGTATGGTCTGAACACAAAAATATATTGAGCTTTGAGCAAATTTCTTAAACCGTAACCCAAAAAAATCGGGGCCACCTGATAGCATCATATAATCCGTTTCATTTGAACCTCTTACAAAATAAGTTACCACAACGCTTTCCGGTTTAGATGAAAGCGGCTCAACCACATGATTACCTTCAAGCGTTTCGAAAAAACGATCAATTGCATCTTTATCATTTATACTTGCTCGCCATAGTTTCATCGAAATAGGTGACGTGAAATAGCGTTCAGCAGCTTCTACTTCGTCAGAAGTTGGAGCTTTAGCTGCACAAAGATGACTGGTGGACGTAAATATCATTAAAATCAGTAGTTTCAATTTAAGCATAAGCTTTGTTTATGTAATTGTCCTAATTGCATTTTTTGAAGAAGTCCATTGCTAATTCTCCCTTGAAAAGGTTTAAATTACACTATTAACCTTATGTGAAAAATTCCGCAAACTCTTAGTTTGTCTATTCAACTCCGCTAGTAATAAACAGAATCGATAGGTGACGATATTCCCTTATCTATTCTTGCACTTCAATTCTAACGTTATTTGAAGGGTATCGACAAGCCACCTTTGAACTCTAAAAGGGCTTATTTATAATGGCATTAAACAACCATGACTACAGTAGGTTTACAAACCATTGAGGTTGCGCCTCTTTATGTCTTAATGCTCTCTCTCTGACATTAAAACACCATAAATACCTTGGATAATAATTCGCCCGTCGTTTCGATAATGAACCACTCTTAGGGCACTCCGTTTAAATCCTATCATCTCACAACAAAGTATTTATTAACTGTCTCAATACTGCTCATTTCCATTTGAGTTTAAAAATTGAAATATTCATTACTCAACTGCCGGAACAAATCTAAAATAAGGACTTATCTAACACATAGGCCATCAAACTCTTTAAGTCTATTGAATCAACTCGATCGATTCTCTAGATTCTCTCGACTCTTAGCAGCCCCATAAGATTATTGCAGTTAGGAAAATTCAAAGATCTCGTTGACAATACGCGTATTTTATTAAGAAACAGCTATTCTTCATTTGAATTGAAGTTTTATACCTAAACTTCAGAAAGCTTTCAGATTGAGTAGAAAGTCACTCACTATTGGTAGATGAGAAAAAATTGGTCGGAGCGAGAGGATTCGAACCTCCGACCCCTTGCACCCCATGCAAGTGCGCTACCAGGCTGCGCCACGCTCCGATTTCGTCTGCCACTCGGGCTTTTCAACGAGGCAGCAATGATAACGATTTATATAAAAAAAGCAATCCTTTTCGAGGACTGCTTTTGGATAACTCACTGAATGTATAGGGATTGATCAGGTACGAAGAATACGCACCACATCTTCAAGTTCGTTGATCAACATTTTGACCACGTCACCCGAAAGCTTGCTATCTTGCTCGCCCTCTTCACTCGTTTCTAACTGCTGACGCGCACCACCAATGGTGAAGCCTTTATCGTATAACAGTTCACGGATCTGACGGATCACCATCACATCTTCACGTTGATAGTAACGACGATTACCACGACGCTTTATTGGATGCAGCTGCGGGAACTCTTGCTCCCAGTAGCGCAATACGTGTGGTTTTACCTGACACAAGTCACTCACTTCACCAATGGTGAAGTAACGCTTGGCCGGTATCGGTTGTAATTCGTTATTGTTGCTCGCTTCCAGCATACGCCTCTACCCGGGCCTTAAGTTTTTGTCCTGGACGGAATGTCACTACACGCCGCGCTGAAATTGGGATCTCTTCGCCGGTCTTTGGATTACGACCCGGTCGTTGATTCTTGTCGCGCAAATCGAAGTTCCCAAACCCTGACAACTTCACCTGCTCGCCTTTTTCCAATGCGCTGCGCACCTCTTCAAAAAACGTTTCAACCATTTCTTTAGCTTCGCGTTTATTCAGGCCTAATTCCTCAAATAAACGCTCTGCCATATCCGCTTTGGTTAATGCCATACACAACCCCTCAAGGCTTTAATCTCGTAACACCGCTCCAAGTTGGGTTTCGAGCTGTTTTACCGTCTTATCGACAATCGCGGTAACTTCGGCATCCTTCAGCGTTCGCGTAGCATGCTGTAAAATCATAGCCAGCGCAACACTTTTTCTACCCGTTTCTACTCCGTCACCGCGATAGACGTCGAAGATATTTATATGTTTTAGTAGATTTCCAGCCGTTTGTCTAATTAAATCAATAAGTTGCGCCACTTCTACTGACTCGTCAACAACCACTGCAAGATCACGTCGAATCGAAGGATATCGTGACAATTCAGCGAATTTAGGCAACTTTCTCTTATTAATCGCCGATAAATCCAGCTCAAACAGGTACAAATCCTGCTCTAACCCAAGAGATTTTTTCTTCATTGGGTGCAATTTACCCAGCCATCCGACCGCTTTGTTGCCACGATAGATACGTGCCGACTGCCCCGGATGCAAACTTGGATGTTCCTCTAATTTAAACAGATAACTGCCTGAATTTACAGTTAATTTTAATATAGATTCCAAGTCACCCTTTAAATCGTAGAAATCCACAGGGCGACTCTTTCCTTCCCAGCTCTCAGCTTGTAAGTGACCACCAATCACCGCGGCCAGTGTTGGCACTTGCTTGAGGCCTTCATCGTGGTTCTCAAAACGCAATCCTAACTCAAATAAACGAACGCGATCTTGTTGGCGATTAAAGTTGTACTCTGCTGCCTTTATCAATGCTGGCCACAAAGACGTACGCATCACAGACAGCTCAGACGATATTGGGTTCAAGAGTTCAATGGAGGGCACATTCGGATTAATGCTTTGCATCAATTCGGGTTCACCAAAGCTGTAAGTAATCGCTTCTTGGTAACCCCTTGCAACCAGTAAGTTACGAATAGCTGACTTTCGAACTTTATGCTCCGGACGCGCCACCATGGCCATGTCATTTTGTGGTAAGCGTGATGGCACATTGTTGTAACCATAAATTCGCACTAACTCTTCAATTAAATCTTCTTCAATGCTGATATCAAAACGATAAGATGGCACTTCAACGGTCCAACCTTCACCGTTATCGGTTAAGGTCATGCCCAAACGGGTTAAGATATCTTCTACCTGAGTGTCTTCAAGGGTGATACCCAATAGCCGAGTAATGCGAGCACGGCGCAAAGAAACGGGGGCTTTTTGCGGCATCTGCTCAGCCACTTGCTGATCAATCACCGGCCCCGGTTCACCACCACAAATATCCAGCATTAGTTGAGTCGCCCGTTCCATCGCCGCGAGCTGCAATTGATAATCGACCCCACGCTCAAAACGATGCGACGCATCGGTGTGCAAGCCATACTCTCGAGCTTTACCGGCTAAAGCGATGGGTTGGAAAAAAGCGGCTTCGAGCAACACGTCTTTGGTCTGCTCATTAATGCCTGAATGTTCGCCTCCCATTACGCCAGCAATGGCCAATGGCTTTTTGCTGTCGGCAATCAGTAGTGTATCTTCTGTGAGGCTAACTTCTTTACCGTCGAGTAACACGAGCTTTTCATCGGCTTTTGCGTAGCGGACCACAATGCCACCGTCGATTTGCGCTAAATCGAACGCGTGCATCGGGTGACCCAGTTCTAATAACACATAATTAGTAATATCAACTGACGGTTCGATCGCTCGAACTCCGGCACGCTCAAGACGCTGCTTCATCCAATTGGGTGTTTGCGCATCTAAGTTAATGTTACGGATCACTCTGCCAACATAACGAGGACAGGCTTCTGGCGCAGCCAGTTCGATGGAAATGGTGTCATCAATGGTTGGCGCAACAGGATCGCAGGCAACTTCGGTAACATCTGCTTGATGATTAACACCCACTTCACGAGCGATACCGCGCATGCCTAAACAGTCGCCACGATTAGGCGTTAAATCCACTTCGATAACGGTATCGATCAAATCTAAGTATTTGACCAATGACTCACCGATGGGCGCGTTCTCTGGTAGCTCCATAATGCCATCGCTTTCTTCTGAAATATTTAACTCTTTTTCAGAGCACAACATTCCATGCGACGCGACACCACGCAATTTCGCTTTTTTAATTTTAAAGTCACCCGGCAATACCGAACCAATGGTTGCTACCGCAACTTTAATGCCCGCTCGCGCATTCGGCGCACCGCAAATAATTTGCAACGCTTCATCGCCACCAACATCGACGCTGCACACGCGCAGTTTATCGGCATCTGGGTGTTGTTCAGCTTGTACAATTTGCCCTACGACAACGCCATCTAAGGTGTCGCCAAACACTTCAACTGCATCGACCTCTAAACCAGCCATTGTTAACTGTGCGGCTAACTCATCGGTGGTCGCTGCAGGGTTAACCCATTCTCTTAACCATTTTTCACTGATCTTCATGACTAAAATCCGTTGCTGTTACTGCTGACAATCACGTTAGATATTTTACGTTTTGTCAAAATGTCAAAATTATTATTCTGTTGCAAAGCACTCATTGCTTTGAAAAACTCGATGCGACGCTTAATTAAATTGTCGTAAAAAAGTTAAGTCGTTTTCAAAGAATAAACGCAGATCGTTCACGCCATAGCGCAACATAGTTAATCGCTCAACGCCCATTCCGAAAGCGTAGCCAGAGTATCGTTCACTATCGATACCGACTGACTTCAATACGTTAGGATGCACCATGCCACACCCTAATATTTCTAACCATCCTGTGTGACTGCAAACTCGACAACCGTCGCCATTACACATCACACATTGAATATCCACTTCCGCCGACGGTTCTGTAAATGGGAAATAAGACGGACGAAAACGTACGGCTAAATCTTTTTCGAAGAAATGCTTCAAAAACTCATCTAACACACCTTTCAAATCGGCAAAGCTGGTTTTATCGTCAACCAATAAGCCTTCGACTTGATGGAACATAGGTGTGTGAGTTAAATCAGAATCACAACGATAAACGCGCCCTGGAGCAATAATTCTGACCGGCGGTTTTTGTTCTTCCATGGTTCTAATTTGCACCGGAGATGTGTGCGTTCTTAATAACAACGATTCGCTGAAATAAAACGTATCATGCATGGCCCGCGCCGGATGGTGACCAGGAATATTAAGAGCTTCGAAGTTATGGTAATCATCTTCAATTTCGGGGCCTTCTTCGACCGCAAAACCAATCTCTGCGAAAAACTCTTCGATGCGCTCAAGAGTACGATTAACGGGATGGATCCCGCCCACTTCTGCGCGACGTCCGGGCAAAGTAACATCGATGGTTTCTTTGGCCAGTTGCTCAGCGATAGAGGCCTGCTCTAACGTATCTTTGCGTTCATTGATCGCTTGTTGAACTTGTTGTTTGGCCACATTAACTTGTTGACCAAACGCAGGGCGTTCTTCTTGCGGTAAGCTCGACAATGTTTTCATTTGTTGAGTCAGAACACCTTTCTTGCCTAAGTAGTCGACCTTCACTTGCTCAAGAGCGGCGAGTGACTCGGCAGCTTTAGCGGCACTTACGCCCGCTACGATCAGTTCATCTAAAGATGACATACCCTTTTCCTAATCAATTGCATCTTAAAAAATATTGTCTCAATAAAACCATGACTATTTAAACCTTCAATTTATTGAGACAATATTTCTTTATTTACGCTTCTATCTAACTGATTTGATTAATTGAACATCTGTCAGTTTTTCAAATCTTCTCAGGCTTCACCAATAATAAATTGGCACAAGACGAAATAAAAAAGGGGAAGGACGTTCGGCCCTTCCCCTCGTAAGGCATTCCAAAGTTGGAACTGTGTCTTACTTACGCAGACAGGGCAGCTTTAGCTTTTTCAGCTAGGGCTGCAAAAGCGGCTTTATCATAAACCGCAATATCCGCCAGGATCTTACGATCCACTTCAACAGAAGCTTTTTTCAAGCCATTGATGAATTTGCTGTACGACAAACCACACTCACGGCTCGCAGCATTGATACGCTGGATCCATAATGCACGGAATTGACGCTTACGCTGACGACGGTCACGGTAAGCATATTGACCAGCTTTGATTACTGCTTGCTTCGCGACGCGGAAAACGCGACTACGAGCGCCGTAATAACCTTTGGCTGACTTTAAAACTTTTTTGTGACGTTTGTGTGCGGTGACTCCACGTTTTACTCTTGGCATGGTTCAACCCTCCACTTATAAGTACGGTAACTGACGGTTAAGCTGAGCAACATCAGCAGGCGCGATCATCTTCAAATGACGAAGCTGACGCTTACGCTTAGAGCTCTTCTTAGTCAGAATGTGACGTAAGTGAGATTGGCCATGTTTGTAGCCACCTTTGCCGGTTTTTTTAAAGCGCTTGGCTGCGCCGCGATCTGTTTTGATCTTTGGCATGGTAAAACTCCGCATTCGTTACCATTGTCTCAAACCACTCATCGCCTCAGACAAGCTGAGTGACGGTCAGTTTTCGACTATCTGTTGGCCGACAACAACAAGGTTGTCTGTTTTATTGCGCACAACAGCGTTATTTAATTGAACAAGCGTATTTGCTTGTTCCCCGTTTCATCCCAAGTCGGTTGCGAATAGACCGCAAGAGATGCGTATTGAATCCGGTAGCCTAGACCAACGGATTGCAATGCGTTTGTTGCTAACGTGTTTTAACGTTAACTACTTCTTCTTTTTAGTTGGCGCGATAACCATGGTCATCTGACGCCCAAGCATGGTGGGTCTAGATTCGACTTCACCGTACTCTTCTAAATCTTTCTCAACTCGCTGAAGTAACTCAATACCCAGCTCTTTGTGAGCCATTTCTCGACCACGGAAGCGCACCGTAATTTTCGCTTTATCGCCGTGCTCTAAAAACTTGATTAAGTTACGTAGCTTGACATTGTAGTCACCAATGTCGGTTCCTGGGCGGAACTTAATCTCTTTAATCTGTACTTGGACCTGTTTCTTCTTGGCCGCTGCGGCAGCTTTCTTCTTCTCGAATAAAAACTTACCGTAATCCATAATCCGACACACTGGAGGGCTAGCATCGGGCGAAATTTCAACGAGATCCAACTCAAGCTCTTCGGCTTGCGCAAGTGCCTCGCGGGTATTCATAACACCGACTTGTTCACCGTCGGCTCCTATAAGTCGGACTTCTTTCGCTGTAATTTCGTCGTTCATTCGTTGCGATCGCTTCTCAGGACCGCCTTTGCCTCTTGGACCTTTAATAATCTACTCCTCCAGATTGTTTCTACCGAGCTGCGCTATGCTGTCGTTTAATATGGCCTCAAACGCCTCAATTGACAACGAACCCAAGTCTTTTCCGTTTCGGGTTCTTACCGCAACCTGCTGTTCTTCCATTTCGCGGTCACCGACCACAAGCAGAAAAGGAACACGCGCTAAAGTGTGCTCGCGAATTTTAAAGCCGATTTTCTCGTTTCTCAAGTCTACTTTGGCTCTAAACCCTTTATTATTCAAAGAATTTGCTACTTTTTGCGCAAAATCGGCCTGTTTATCGGTAATATTCATCACCACGGCTTGCGTTGGCGCCAACCAAGGTGGAAATTTACCGGCGTATTCTTCAATCAAAATACCGATAAAACGCTCCAATGACCCCAATACAGCACGGTGGATCATGACCGGGGTTTGCTTGCTGCCATCTTCGGCAACGTATTCAGCGCCTAAACGACCTGGCATTGAGAAATCGAGCTGAACCGTACCGCATTGCCACACGCGATCGAGACAATCACGCAGTGAGAACTCGATTTTCGGGCCATAAAACGCCCCTTCTCCGGGTTGCAATTCGTACTCTATGCCTTTCGACTTGAGCGCATCGGCTAAAGCCTGCTCGGCTTTATCCCAGATTTCATCGCTGCCCACTCGCTTTTCTGGGCGTGTGGAGAGTTTAATTTCGATTTTTTCGAACCCAAAATCGGCATAAACTTGATAAATCATGTCGATTAAAATAGCGACTTCATCTTGAATTTGATCTTCGGTGCAAAAAACATGGGCATCGTCTTGAGTAAAGCCACGCACCCGCATCAACCCGTGCAATGCGCCAGAAGGCTCGTTACGGTGACAGGAGCCGAACTCAGCGATTCGCAATGGTAAATCTCGATAAGACTTAAGCCCTTGATTATAAATTAAAATATGACCAGGACAGTTCATCGGCTTTACCGCATAAGTGCGATTTTCCGACTCGGTTGTAAACATGTCGTCTTTGAACTTTTCCCAATGGCCCGACTTTTCCCATAAACTGCGATCAAGCACCTGTGGCGCTTTCACTTCTTGATAGTCGAACTTCTTTAAAACACCACGAATATAGCTTTCAAGGGTTTTGAAAATTGACCAGCCATCGTTGTGCCAGAACACCATTCCTGGAGACTCTTCTTGAAAATGGAATAAGTGTTGCTGTTTACCGAGTTTACGATGATCGCGCTTTTCAGCTTCTTCTAAGCGATGCAAATATTGCTTAAGATCTTTTTTATTCGACCAGCAGGTCCCGTAGATTCGCTGCAACATCTCGTTGTTCGAATCACCGCGCCAGTAAGCACCCGATACACGCATTAGCTTGAATGCTTTTAATTTACCGGTGCTAGGTACATGCGGACCACGACAAAGATCGATAAAGTCGCCTTGGCGATACAATGAAATGGCTTCATTGGTTGGGATGCTGGCAATAATTTCTGCTTTGTATTCTTCGCCCATCTCGCGGAAGAAGGTGACCGCCTCATCGCGCGGCATTTCACTGCGCTCAACGGTAAAATCGGCTTTGGTCAACTCAGCCATTTTCTTCTCAATTGCGGTTAAGTCTTCGGGCGTAAAAGGACGCTCGTAAGCAAAGTCGTAATAAAAGCCGTTATCAATCACAGGACCAATGGTCACTTGCGCTTCTGGAAACAACTCCTTCACTGCTTGGGCCAGCAAATGGGCACATGAATGACGCAAAACGTCGAGCCCGGCCTCGTCACGCTCGGTGATAATTGACACGTCGGCGTCTTGGGTGATGGTGAAGCTGGTATCGACTTCTTTTCCATCAACCGTGCCCGCTAGCGCTGCTTTCGCTAAACCTGGCCCTATGTCATTGGCAACGTCATAGACGGTTACCGGATTATCAAATTGTCGCTGACTACCGTCAGGGAGCGTAATTACTGGCATGAGATACCTTTTATATCCATTCGTTAACGTTAAAATTTTAGCGGATCGCTAAGTAAGCCGCTGATTTTATATCAAGGTGGGAGCCCTTGGCTAGCAAGGGCTTGTATTTATTACGAATATAGTTTGACCCATCGACGAAGAACTGTGACAGCGTTCAGTTTTCTACGGGTGTCGACGAACGACCTCAACCCTCACTGTGCTTGAACCGAGCGCCCACGCCCGATGGCATAATAAGCAATGCCTTTGTCTTCAACGCGCTCGGGTTCAAACATGTTACGCCCATCGATAATGACCGGTGTGGTTAAGCTGGATTTGATTAATGCAAAATCTGGCGCTCTAAATTGGCTCCATTCGGTGCAAATCACTAGCGCATCTGCGCCTTTTAAGGCCCCTTCCTTCGTTCCGACTAATACTAGGTCATCACGCTGCCCGTAAATTCGTTGTGTTTCTTCCATCGCTTCTGGATCAAACGCTTGGACTTTCATCCCTGCTTCCCAAGCCATTTCCATAAAGCGACGACTCGAGGCTTCACGCATGTCATCGGTATTGGGTTTAAAACTCAGGCCCCAAAGAGCAACGGTTTTTCCGGCAAGATCGCCATTAAAAAAGTCACTCAAATACGCGAATAATTTATCTTTTTGCGCGTAGTTGGTCGCCTCCACCGCTTCTAGAATCGATGGCTTATGGCCAATGGCATTGGCAGTACGAATAAGCGCTTGCACGTCTTTTGGAAAACATGACCCGCCGTAGCCGCAGCCAGGATAAATAAATTGATAGCCAATTCTAGGATCCGAACCGATGCCATGACGCACGGCTTCAATATCTGCGCCAAGCTTTTCAGCGAGGTTCGACATTTCATTCATAAAAGAAATCTTGGTGGCCAACATGCAATTCGCGGCGTATTTGGTCAACTCGGCACTGCGCACATCCATCACGATGATCTTGTCATGGTTACGATTAAAGGGCGCGTATAATTCGCGCATTTTCTCTTCGACCGCATCGTCAGACGTGCCAATGATAATTCGATCCGGACGCAAACAGTCATTTACTGCAGCGCCCTCTTTAAGAAACTCAGGATTCGACACCACAGAGAATTCGACGGACTTGCTTAGGGTTTGTAGCGTTTCGGAAATCTTCTGCGTGACTTTATCCGCCGTGCCCACTGGTACGGTGGACTTATTGATGACGACTTTCGGCGTTTGCATGTGAGTTGCAATGGTTTCTGCAACGCTCAACACATATTTGAGATCAGCAGAACCATCTTCATCTGGCGGAGTTCCTACCGCAATAAACTGAAAATCGCCATGGTTTACCGCTCGCTCAGCATCCGTGGTGAAATCTAATCGACCAGCAGCCACATTTTCTTCGACCAAGGGCGTTAGGCCTGGCTCATAAATGGGAATAAGTCCTTTTTTAAGGTTGTCGACTTTACTCTGATCAACATCCACACAGAGTACATCGTGACCGACGGATGCCAGCACGGCGCCTTGTACCAACCCAACGTAACCTATACCAAATACGGTGACTTTCATTTATTTATCTCAACGCTAAATCAGACAGGTATGTCTGTTAAATTAAAAACCAAATACCATTTTTAGATATTTTTCAATATCTCTGCAAACTTTTCACCCACTTCATCATGGTTCAAACCATACTCGACAAAGGCCTTCATGTAACCAAGTTTTGAGCCACAGTCGTGTGACTTACCCGTCATTAGAAAAGCTTCTACCATCTCTTTGTCGAGCAACGCGGCTATGGCATCGGTCAACTGAATTTCGTCGCCCGCACCAGGTGGTGTTGTCGCTAATAAGTCCCAAATAGTTTCAGAGAAAACGTATCGACCCACCACAGACATATTCGATGGCGCTTCTTCTCGTTTTGGTTTCTCGACAATTTGCTTAATTTCTGCGCATTCACCCGGCGTAACCGTCGCGCCATCACAATCGACAATTCCGTACTTCTCAACTTTCTCCATCGGCACCGGCTCCACCATAATTTGGTTATGACCAGTAGCGTTGAATCGGTCGATCATCGCCGCTAAGTTTTCACGTTTTAAATCCGCCTGATATTGGTCGATAATCACATCAGGGAGTACCACCACGAAAGGGTTGTCACCCACCACGGGTTTGGCGGTTAAAACCGCATGACCTAGCCCCTTAGCAACCCCTTGTCGCACATGCATAATGGTGACATCTTTGGGGCAAATTGACTGGATTTCATCTAATAACTGACGCTTTACCCGCTTTTCCAGTGTCGTTTCTAGCTCAAATGAGGTGTCAAAGTGATTTTCTATGGCATTTTTTGAGGAATGAGTGACAAGAACAATCTCAGTAATTCCGGCATCGGCGCATTCATTCACAATATATTGAATCAGCGGTTTATCAACTATCGGCAACATCTCTTTCGGGATGGCTTTGGTGGCAGGCAGCATACGCGTTCCTAGCCCAGCTACTGGCACTACCGCTTTGGTTACTTTTTTCACAACTGGCTTTCCTTTCTTGTAAAAGCTTGGATCTTAAATGAGTTACGCCAATTAATAAAGGATTCAAGGCCTTGCAATCGCTGTTTTAGCGGCGCAGTTCTTAGTCCCTCTAATCGATTTGAAGCGTTGCTTAACAATGATTAGAGGGTAAGTGTCCAAAATATCGGTACCAGTACCAAGGTCAGCACACCGACGACTAAACTTAAAGGTAGTCCGAATCTGAGGTAATCGCTGAAGCGATAGCCGCCCGCAGAATAAACCATTAAGTTGGTTTGATAACCCATGGGCGAAATAAAACTCGCTGAGGCTGCAACCATAATTACAACGGCGTAAGGGATCAGGTTGTACCCCAGTGACTCTACGATTCCTGCTACCAGAGAAAAGGAAATGACTGCCGCCGCATTGTTCGTCACCATTTCGGTCAATAAAACCGTAATTAAATAGACGGCAACCAATAACGCCAATGGATTTTGCCCAAAGACTGACAGTACACTCGTCGCTAGCATGTTGGCAGCTCCAGAGTCGGTCAGCGCACCACCGATTCCGAAAGCCAGCCCAATGGTTAGCAACACTTGTAAATCGAGACTTTGTTTTGCCCGATCAAATGTGACGCAGCGACTAAGCAACACAATGGCCGATGCAACCATTGCCGCAATAACCACAGGCACAATATTAAAGCTTGCCAGACCGACCATGCTTCCAATAGCTAACCAACACCATGGCGCTTTGCTGTTACTATCAAGACTCAATTCTTCTAGACCATTAACCAACAAAAAATCGCGCGAATAACGATGTTGCTCGGTAAAACTGCGTCGTGCCAACATTAATAACGTATCACCAGGTCGAATCATAATATCGCCGGTTTTCTGCATTACCCGAGAACCGTTTCTAACCACGGCAATAACCGCGGCGTTATAGTGCTTCCGAAACTTTACTTGTTTGATGGTTTTGCCGATGAATGGGTTGTTGTTACCTATCACTGCCTCGACTAATCTTGCTTGACCAAACCGTCGTGCCGCTTGTGACTCAGAGTCACTCGTTTCGTCGCTGCTTAACTTAAAGACCTGTTCTTCGGCGAGCGTCAATCCGTCGATATCTAACAACTCACTGATGGAGTTAACCAGCCCAGAAAAGACCAGTCGATCGCCGGCCTCTAAAATCGTATTCGGCCCAACCGCGGCTAACACCAAGTTTCCTCGAACCACCTCGATTAAATACAATCCATGGAGATGACGTAATCCCGCTTGTTCAATCGACTTACCAACGATACTCGCGGTGTCTTCAACAATCATTTCAACACAATACTCTCGCGTATTACGCAAGGTCGACTCTGATGAGGCTCGTTTAGGAAGAAGCCAGCGAGACGCAATTAATATGTATAGCAAGCCAGCTAAAGTCACCGGAACACCGATGAGACTAATATCGAAAAAGCCCAGCTGATCGGCAAAGGAAGACTGTTGAACAAAACCAAACACTAACAGATTGGTGCTGGTTCCAATTAAGGTACAGGTTCCGCCTAGAATCGCAGCATAGCTGATCGGTAATAGAAACTGACTGGGTTGCTTTCCTAACTTCTTACTCCATCGATTCACCTCTGGAATCAACGCCGCCACAATGGGTGTATTGTTAAGTAAGGAGCTTAATAAAGAAGTCGGAAAAGTGAATTTAAACAGAGACACTCGATCGGAGGGTTTACCCGACGATACCCAGTTCATTAATGGCTTCAACGCTTGAGTCTCGCGAATAGCCGCAGCAACAATGTACAAACAAGCAATGGTGATAAGGCCGGGGTTTGCAAACCCACTCAACGCGGTTTCCACGGACACACTTTGAGTGAGAAGCAACAGTAAGAGCCCGCCCGCGAATATCAAGTCAGGGGGTTTACGACTGAAGAGTAATGCCGCAAAACAAGCTGCAACCGTACCTAATACCCAAAATTTTTCCATAAACTTTTTTTACCTTACACAACCATCACAGTCGGTAGTTTTGAAGATATCCATGCAAAACAACGCATCGATTTCAATCGTTAACGCGTCGCAAACATTTTTTATCGCCCCAAATTGAAAAAAGCCGAATAAATTCGGCTTTTTAAACAACGTAAGCAAAGCTTTTACTTAATAAAACCCATGCTTTCAAGCTTTAACAACACACGCTGTGCCGCTTCATCAGGGGTACAATCGACGGTGTCGATATAAAGTTCAGGCGTTTCTGGTGCTTCATAAGGATCGGATATTCCTGTGAACTCCTTAATCTTACCTTCACGTGCCAATGCATACAGTCCTTTACGATCGCGGCGTTCGCACTCTTCGAGAGAAGTCGCCACATGCACTTCAACAAATCCACCTTGCTCTTCAATCATTTCGCGAACTTCACGACGCGTTTGTTTGTAAGGGGCAATAGGAGCACAAATCGCAAAACCACCATTTTTAGTGATTTCACTGGCCACGTATCCGATACGCAAAATGTTGATGTTACGATGCTCTTTACTAAAACCTAATTCGCTCGATAAGTGCTTACGAACCAAATCACCATCAAGTAAAGTCACCGGGCGACCGCCCATTTCAAGCAATTTAACCATTAACGCATTGGCGATGGTTGACTTACCGGCACCCGATAGTCCAGTAAAGAAAACGGTGACGCCCTGCTTGTGACGAGGGGGTTTGGTTTTACGTAACTCTTCAACAACATCTGGGTAAGAGAACCAATCAGGGATTTCTAAACCTTCTTGTAAACGACGACGAACTTCGGTTCCAGAAATATTAAGAACCGTCATGCCTTCTTCAACATCATCAATCGGCATGTATTCGGCTTTTTCTTTCACATAAACCATCATTTGGAAAGGCACCATTTTAATGCCGAGTTCTTCTTCATGTTGCTGCAATAATTCTTGAGCGTCATACGGACCGTAAAAGTCTTCACCCTGAGAGTTTTTACCTGGGCCAGCGTGATCACGGCCGACAATCAAATGAGTACAGCCATAGTTCTTACGAATAATCGCATGCCATAAAGCTTCACGTGGGCCACCCATTCGCATTGCTAAGGGTAACAAACTCAACATAGTGGTTTGTTCCGGGTACTGATTCAAAATGTGCTCATAACAACGAACGCGGCTGTAATGATCGATATCACCAGGCTTGGTCATACCTACAACCGGGTGAATTAATAGGTTGGCTTCTTGTTCACGCGCCGCACGGAATGTTAGCTCTTGATGCGCACGGTGCATTGGGTTACGCGTCTGGAACGCCACCACTTTACGCCAGCCCCATTTCGCGAACTTGGCACGAAGCTCTGCAGGCGTGTCGCGCAATGCTTTGTAATCGTAGTGATTGGGTAGCTCTAACCCGATTACCTTACCACCTAAATAAACATTGCCCGCTTTATGGAACAAATAGTTTACCGCGGGATGTGCTTCGTCGGCCGCACCATAAACTTTTTCTGCTTCTTCGGTCTTGTTCGGTACCCATTTATCAGATAGCTCAAGAACCGCAATCACCACGCCTTCAGGATCACGTAACGTGACTTTATCGCCAACCGCAACCTTGGCCGCAAAATCTTCAGAGACATCTAGGGTGATTGGCATCGGCCATAAAGTACCGTCGGCTAAGCGCATATTATCTAAAACTGACTGATAATCACTTTCTGTCATAAATCCATTTAATGGTGAAAAACCACCATTCAACAATAATTCAATATCGCACAACTGACGATGGCTTAAATCCCAAGAAGCTAAGTTACCGGCTTCAGACTTTAAACCTTCTAGTTGTTGTTCAGATGCGATGAGGTCGACTAACTCACCACCATGAGGGGCATTCAAATTGGACATTGATTGTTCCTTTATTAATCAAAGTGTGTACTGACTGGATAAAACGTGCGCGATTTTACCATAGTATCTAACGCGCGAAAACACTGAATACTGGCTATATGCTTAGCAACTTTGGTTATTAAAAACGAAAGCTCAATCGCTCAGGCTGTAAACAGATGGAGTCACTGCAAGCTTGTAAAGGAAGTTCAATAACTTGGGTAGCGAAGTCTTTTTGCTTATAGAGCTTGATTGAAAAAGAACCTTCAAAGACACTTAAAGGCTCTTTCTCGAAACCCAACTTAACTAAGCGCTCTGCAGGGTACTCAATCTTAGTGTCACTCACATTTTGAACCACGGTCGGCAGCAAATAATCTTGTTTCGGGTGGGTTGAGTTAATATGCCAACCTTCTGCTAACTGAATATCGAAGGACATCTTATTACATCGGTTGGATACAACCTCCATGCATTTCGAGACAACTTTGCCAAAACCTTGCGCAAAGTAGCGCACACTTTGACGACTTCCAAATTTCAACCGGTACAAAGCGTCAGCCAGTGCTAAAGTTGCCTGAGGTTGTTCATTCACAACAGATGTCAGTCGATTAAGTAGCTGAGGAATTCTCTTTTCTGGTGCTTTTAATGTCCCACGACGATGCAACTTTTCGGCAACTTCGACGACCACTGCAGCAGGCGTCATTACTTCATCATCGAGTAAGCGAACATTGGCGATACCAGCTTGGTGAGGATAGCTTGCCAATAGCGTCCCATCGTCTTGATAAAACTTATGCTCTAGAACACCATACAATGTTGTTGCACGGTTGAGCCAAAGTCTGTCACTGGTAGCATCATACAGCTCGATGAACGCATCCGCTAAAAACGCGTAGTCTTCTAACAATAAATAGGGCGTCTTATTAGAATCATCCGACAAGCGCATTAACGTCCCTTCTTGCTTGTCAAAGCGATGCCATAGTCGTTCTGCTATTTGTTTTGATATAGAGAGATGCTCTTGGTTGTGTTGAACGATATAGGAACGAGCGAAAGCTTTGACGGTCAACGCATTCCAAGAAGTAATGATTTTCTCATCACGATGAAGTGACGCTCTTGATTGTCGTATGGTTAACAGCTGTTGATGCAACTGCATTATCGCTTTACTTTTTGTATTTGCGTCGACAAATGAAACGATAAAACGATCTTTGAAGGGCGTTATCACTACGCCTTCTAGGTTTAAATCCAACGATTCCAACTCTATTTTACTGAAGGTATGAAATCCACCTTCCGTTTGTTCTAGCTCCGCATCTAAGGCTGAATAAAACCCTTTATCGTTATGGTACATTGCCCGCAAAATAAAACTCAATGTTTCATTAACTATATTAAGATACGATTCCTGATTTGAAAATCGGGAATATTCCAGCATCACTAAAGATAGTTGAGCTTGATTGTAAAGCATTTTCTCAAAATGGGGCACTAGCCATTCGCTATCGGTTGCATATCGATGAAAACCACCTTCTATATGATCTCTTAAATTTCTACTCGATATCATTTCGAGCGTACCTTCAAGAAAATTCGCAACTTTATTGTTATTTAGTTCACTGATTCGATTGCTAGGTTCGGCCCATCGAAGAGAGTTAATTAAAAAATTCAGCATCACTTCATTGGGAAATTTAGTGTTCCCTTGAGCTCCACCGTTAACCGAATCAAAGTTATTACTCAATCGTTCAATTACTTCATCTAACGCTAACAACTTTTTATCTGAGCCACGATTCACATCACTCTTCGATAGCGAGTTTTCAAGCATTTTTCCGGTAGCTAATAAAAAGGATGGATTATCCCTCCATAATTTAGCCAGGCGAGGAAGCAGATTCAACAATTGTTGTTTTGTCAGATAGCTGTCGATAAATATTGGCGTGCCATTTGAATCAATAACGACCGTAATAGGCCAGCCTGCCGTTCCTTTTGCGACTTCTAACAAGCTTTTATAATAATGATCAATGTTTGGTAATTCTTCGCGATCAACTTTAATGGCTAAAAAATCTTTGTTAATTGCTGTCGCGACCTCTTCATCAGAAAAACTCTCTCTTGCCATTACATGGCACCAATGACATGTTGAATAACCGATAGAGAGAACAATCAAGTGACCGCTTGACTTCGCCGAATTAAAAACATCGGTACTCCATGGCTTCCAGTTCACTGGATGAAAGGCATGTTGTAATAAATAGGGAGAAGAGCTATTGATGAGTTGGTTCAAATAAAGCCCCTCGGTTTCTAGGCTTTCTTTCACTGCTTTACCGCGTGTAGATGCAACTCGCTCCCACTGTTTAAACAGCTGTTTTTCAGTCTTGGGTAGTAGTGGAGGCTCAAGATACTCTTGAGCCTCCACTAAACTAACATACATCGCAACATTCATTACGATGAGTAACACTATTTTTCTCATATTACTTTTTAGCAAACTCTAGTGCTTGTCCGGATTGCTTAAGTAGGTATTGTTTATTCACCTTTAAACCCGAAAACTCTTGCTTACTCCCATTCGGCCACAGTACTTCTATCTTCTTAACTTGCGCGGCGCCTAATCCGACATGCTGTTCCTTTGGGTGCACAGAAAGGTATCCGATAGTGCTATGAACTTCGCGCCAAATAATCTGATCGCTTTCGGTATACACAAGAATCGTCGCACCTACCGCATCTCGACTGACACCTTTACTTGGATCACCCTCTAACTTAATTTTCAACCAGTTGTGCTCTGGTCGCGATAAGTTGTTCACAAAAAAGTTGGCTTTTTCATGGAAGTTATTCATCGCGATATCTAAATCACCATCATTATCAAAATCAAGATAAGCAGCACTTCGCGAGTTACCGAGTAAGTCTAATCCTGATAGTTTTGATTGGTTGAGCAATCGACCACCTTGATTAATGAAAAAGACGTTCGATTCTTTATCTGATACAGGCATCAATATGTCTTTCATCGCCTTATCGTTGGGATCTTGATAGTAAGGATTTCGGCTAGAATAAATATTGAACTCATTCATTCCATTCAGTACATAAAGATCATTATCACCATCATTATCGAAATCAAAGAAGTCTGCATCCCATGACCAACCTGTAGAGGAATACCCTCGCCCTACGGCATCACTCAATTGATACTGAAGTTCTCCTTTGGTATTTGATCCCGACAAAAACAGGTCATTTGCCTCAACGACTCGCATATTGGCAAGTTTTTCAGCATTAAACTTCATCGTTGTGTCTTCATTTGGTAGAACGTACTTCTCATCTTTATTCATGGTCACAATGTTAGAAATATAAATGTCTGGGTATAGGTCAGCATTTAAATCGGCAATGCCTATATTCATCGTATATGATGGTTTATCCGTTCCTATGTCACTCGACACATCTTTGAACTTCATGTTACCCATATTTTGCAAGTAGGCATTCACTCCAAAATCATTACCCACAATAATGTCTTGTAAACCATCTCTATTGAAATCAGTATGTCCGACGGCTTGCGTCCATCCAGTGTTGTCTGTGCCGCTGCCAGCGGTCACATTCTTAAACTTAAACCCCCCAATATTTTTAAATAATTGGTTCGGAAGGCCGTTGTCATTTCGTCGTTTTAAAGTTGGAAGAATTCCTTTGGTGTAGTGTCCGAAGTAGGTCACATAAATATCCAGTAAGCCATCATTGTCAAAATCGGCGACCGTTGCAGGCCCGCCAATTAAACCTACGCCACCAAGTGAAGCAATATTAGTAACGTCTTTAAAGGTTTCATTTCCAAGATTTTGATATACTCGATGCTTATCATTGACGTAAGTGATAACGATGTCTTGAAGTCCATCATTATTCAAATCAGCAATGATGGGTTGTCGTACTTCACCTGGTAAATTGTCTTCTTCACGAATCCAGTTTAAGCCAGCACTCTCTGTTACGTCTTCGAACCTTTTACCTTCTCTATTGAGATACAGCTTATTACCCATGCCACTAAGCACTAACAGATCCATGTAGCCATCGTTATTAAGATCTTCAGCAGCAACACCACTTCCACCAAATGCAGGAGGAATTGTGATCACACCAACCTCATCGGTTTTCTTTAAGTAACTGCGAAGCAATCGATTTAACCAATCTGCAGAACGATGTAGATGATCAACACCCATTTGAGAAGATACGTCAGTGAACATCTTTCCAGATGAATTGACGGACGTTTTCGCCTCTGTCGCTGATGCGAGCTGGTTCGTTTTAATTTGCTCTGGTGTGGTTGCTACGTGCTTATTGATCTTGCTTTGGATTCTTTTTAAACCTTCAATATACAAAGACTCACTTAAGCGTTCTGCGCCTTTTTCTTTACCAACCATACCAGCGACACGTAAACTTAATACACCAAACTGAGCAATATTTTCTACGATTAGCTCTAATGCGAAAGGATCTGGCTGTCGATAAGAGACAAATGAAGGGTTATCGATCACATATTCCAAATACCGCCAGTGAATGCCACTGTCACGAAAGGAATCCATATCATAAGCTTCAAGTTTTATTTGCTCGTCGCGCGGCAAGTGATAAAAGAATACCGCATCTTCATATTCATCTATTTGATGAGGAATAAAGACTTCCATAAGTTCGCTAACATCACTCTCCTGAATCACTGAGTGCCCATTTTTGATAGCAATTTTTTCAGCACCGACATAGATATCGTGCGCAAATTGAATCATAGTTTTTTCAAATAAGTTCTTAAAACTGGCACCTTCTTGCTCACCTTCAGGCCACGTTAGACGCGCGTAGTAAACTTGCAGGTTTCTCACAAAAAGTTGATTAGCAATATTGTTGTACACCTTATAAGAAGCTACCTTTTGGGCAATAATCTTTTTAACTAAGGCTAATGAAACAGGTGCATTCGTCGCAATGGTAGGTTTGTTTATTTTTTCAAACTTATTACCAGCCAATGCTCTCCAAGTATCGTTAAAAAGATTCAATGACACTTCATATTGATTATCATTTCGAGCTTGCGTGTCGGCTACTTTTAAGACCGACAAACTTAAAAAATCCAAACTCTCTTTAAACTCTTTGACCGCATCATCCGTTAGCGGAATTAGAGTGCTATCACCACTCAGTAAAGCTTCTTGTTGAACGGCCAATATTGCTCTTAAGGCATAAGCAACCGTTGAGTAGTGTCGTTTATCCACTTGATTAATTCGAATTTCTCTATTCTTAGGAAACGTCACTGTCCAATGACCATCCGCGCCCTGAGAAAACTTGAAGTTTTCTTCAATTGCTTGCATTAACACATCTTTACTAACTTCTGTTTTCCCTTGTTTCTTTGCGATTGCCGACGCGTGCTTCCAGACGCCTCTCGCCCATTCTTTTTGAGAAAGATTTTTGTTAAACCTTGCATCGCTGGTAAGTGGCGTACCAAACATAAAGTTTTCTAATCGTGATGCCGTTGCATAGCATTTTGGGTCTCGATTTTTCTCTAGCTCTTTAATTTCGTTGATAATGGTATCTACTGGCTGTGCCGTTAAGGCAGGAAAAGATGCCAGAAGAGATGCAGCTAATGAAATATAGGTTAGTTTACTTTTTATTGTCATCATCTATTCCCTAGGTTTAAAAAACAAAAGCCGCTCATTTAGAAATCTGAGCAGCCTGTTTATTTTTGGTTTTAAAGGACAACCCTTTGAGTTGCCAAATTAACTTATGATTAATCGGTTACTTCGTTATCAGTCAAATCTTTGAATTAGGTACACGCCAAAGACATTTGTATCGTTATCATAATAGGTAAACTTGGTTTTAATATCGGTGGTCTCTGTCACGCTCCATTTCACAGCTACTCCGTACATTACCATAGAGTCATCACCACTATTAAATTGAACATTTTGAGGTTTCTCATCTCTCACCGAAATACCCGCCGACAGACCTAAATTCCAGTCCGCAGAGTGCGGTCTTAACCATACACCCAATGATGTACTCAAGCTGTCGAAGCGAACACTGCCAGGTACATTAATGGCTGGATTTTGGTTTCGAAGTTGAACACGCCCTAACTGTTCATACGCTAATTCCCAATATAAGTGAGAGCTAAAGTCGACACCCACAAATACTGTGCCGTATTGACCATCATTGTCACTCACCTTCCAAGCACTTTGCCCATCTTTGATATCATGTTGCGCGCGACCAATACCCCACCCAAGATACCAACATGAACTTTGTTCACGTAAGCATTGGTCATCGGCACTGACGAGACTAGGAACACTCAATGCAATAAACGACACAAATGAACCCAGCCATATGCGAGCAAAAGGCAGTTTTAAATCTGTCTTACCTTTTTTGCGTTTGCGCAATGGAAACAGAGCCAACAACCCTAACATCATCCATCCAACAGAGCCGCTACCTGAGTCAACAGATACTCCGGGATCGGTCTGTAAGCGATCATTAATACCATCATTATTGAAATCGCCATTCTCATCACCATCGGCAATACCATCGCCGTCGGTGTCGCTGTCTCGGAAAGCAAGTAAACCATCGCCATCTAAGTCTGACGAGTCAATCGAACGATCAACTTGTCCATCACCGTTTGCGTCATCTCCTGCGGTTTGCGTCGCATCGACGACATCATCCAGTCCATCATTATCGACATCAGTTCCACCAAGAATTACCGTCAGTTGCTCTTCTTGGTCTGAAATCCCGTCGTTATCACTATCAGTATCAAGATAATCAGGCGTGCCATCTCCGTCTGTATCAGCAAGCCTAAACTGATCAGCGACACCGTCATTATCGCTGTCATTTCCGCCCACAAAATCAACATCAACAGCGTCGTCAATACCATCGCGATCGATATCTATGCCACTTAACCGAGGACGATCCGTTTCAAACGCATCATTCAATCCGTCATTGTCGCTGTCACTGTCTAACGCATCGATCAGTCCATCTCCATCACTATCAAGCAAGCCTTCAGCAACATCGGAAATACCGTCGTTATCATCGTCTCGATCGATACGACCCGGAACACCATCACCATCGCGATCTGGCTGAGTTCCAAACTGATTAGGCTCATCATCGAGCGGATCGACAATACCATCGTTGTCTGGGTCACTCGATGCATCATCAATTTGCCCATCACCATTTAGATCGAGAGTCGCCGCTCCAGTGCTCTCGATATCCCAGGTTGAGTCATCATTGCTATCAAGGTCGAGGTAATCTGGTGTGCCGTCATTATCCGTATCGGGCGCGATAACAACTGCATCGGTTGGGTTATCAATCAACGCATC
The DNA here is from genome assembly GCF_031198435.1 of Pleionea litopenaei. Classification (GTDB taxonomy): domain Bacteria; phylum Pseudomonadota; class Gammaproteobacteria; order Enterobacterales; family Kangiellaceae; genus Pleionea; species Pleionea litopenaei. The sequence continues at coordinate 4,274,968 of NZ_CP133548.1, read as the reverse complement.
AAAGTCACTATCAATTAATCCCGCTTCAACGATATCAAACCGACCATCGTTGTCGGAATCTAGGTCTAACAAATCGGGTGTATTATCGTTATCAGAATTTACGAGTGTTGCGTTGTCATCGACACCATCTTGATTGGCATCAACACCTCCGGTTACGTCAACATCGAACTGATCAATGATTTGATCACCGTCTGTATCCACCATAACGATTTGCGCTTCAATCGCGTCGCTCAAACCATCATTGTCACTGTCTGGATCAACATGATTTAAGATTCCATCACCGTCGGTATCGATGGCCATCATTCTCTGGTAGCTCATAGCTTTACTCAAACTCACGGTTCGGAAAGCAAACTCATTTTCTAAAGCGTCGGGAATGCCATCATTATCGCTGTCGCGATCAATGTAATCAGGAATGCCGTCATTGTCAGAGTCGAGTGGCATGACCGCGTCATCAATGCCATCACCATTAGCGTCGACACCTCCGGTTTGATCAACATCATAGTAATCATCGATACCGTCACCATCGGTATCGATACCTGAAACTCCCGATTCTTCTAAGTCAGTTAGTCCGTCATTATCACTGTCAGGATCTTCAAAATCTCGCAAACCATCACCATCGGTATCGCGGTTGCTCTCCGACTCAATAATGTCTGGAATACCATCACTGTCTTCATCGAGGCTCGTGTCTAAATAGTCTGGAGTGCCATCGCCATCACTATCGCCAGTTCCCTCTTCAGAATCAGGGATACCATCATTATCACTGTCGGGATCTAAATAGTCAGGAGTACCGTCACCGTCACTGTCGCCAGTTCCCTCTTCTAAATCGTAAATTCCATCACCATCCGAATCGAGATCAGAAATTGCGCCAGTTGGAGCACTGGTTAACGATTCTGGATTGCCACCTAAATCAGTGTACGAAACCGTTACACTCAGTATTTGCCAGACATCATCAACGCCCGGCGTGTATGTTGCGGATGAAGCACCCGCGATTGGGTTGCTATTTCGCAACCACTGATAACTAAAGGTTCCCAAACCATCGTCATCACTGATCCCAGAGGTGTCTGCGGTTAATGTTTCATTCCGTAGCAAAGTCCCCGTTATAACTGGCAAGCCCGAGGGAGAATCATTGGTATTGGCCACCGCAACAACAAATGACTGAGCCGCGGTATCGTTTACATCACCGCTATCATCGGTCACGACTAAGGTAACCGAGTGATTTCCAACGTGTTCATTGAGTGGCGTACCCGATAAGACCGCTGCTCCATTTCCATTGTCGACTAATGTCAACCAACTTGGTAATACTGTCGCGGTGATCGCGATGCTATCACCCACATCGATATCAGCGGCAGTGACAGCGTAACTGTAGGCCTGATCTTCCGTCGCGACCGTCACCGGAGTTGAAGTAAAGGTCGGTGCATCATTGGTATTAGAAACCGCCACACTAAAACTTTGTGTCGCGGAATTGTCCGATGCACCACTGCTATCAGTTACCAAAAGAGTAACTGAGTGCACACCGACATCATCGTTGGTTGGAGAGCCAGCTAAGGTTGCCGTGCCATTACCATTATCGACTAAACTCAACCACGAAGGGATAACACTCGCAGTAATCGCTAATGTATCACCAGCATCGATATCGTTTGTCGTTATTGAATACGTATAAAGTGCGTCTTCAGCCACTACGACTGGAGCACTGGACGTAAATGTCGGAGCATCATTGACCGCCGTGATTTGTACGGTAACGGTAATACTATCGGTCAAAGGTTCAAGCGCATTATTGTCAGTCACTTCAACCACAAAGCTATCGCTGCCGTTGTAGTTCGCAAGAGGCGTATAGCTGACCACTTGGCTGTTGCCTGTGCCCGTCGCATCCGCTACACCATTGATCGCCGATGAAATCACGCTCCAAGTTAAACTTTCATTTTCTGGATCCGTTGCATTCAACGTTAAATTAAATGCGGTAGGAGTGCTATCTTCACTCATGTTAACCGTGATGGTGGCTCCCTCGGTGATCACGGGTGCATCATTGTATTGCTTGATTACGGTATCGGTAATCGCAACACCCATGTTTCCAACGGGGTCCGTTAACACAAAGGTTAATGTCAAGGTTCCTTCAGCCAACCCACTCACATCGATACCCGTGACGCTATCACTCGCGCTCGCGATGGTACCAACGCCAGAAACTTGGGACGATCCGTCAGAGACCGAATAATTATAATCAGCGCCAACTTCGGCTCCGGTGTAACTAAAACTCATCGCCGTATCATTGGCCGCATTAATAAACGATTGGTCAATGTTGATATCATACCCGCTGGGTGCCGTTGCATCGTACAGAACGCTATATTGGGTTGCGGCGGTGTTGCCATTTCCTGCGCTATCTGAAGCAACAGAGTTGAGTACATCCAATGTCACGGTTCCGTCCGTGTCTGGCGTTATTGTTGCGGTATAAACAACCGGGCCACCGGATAAGGTCGAAACCGACGCGTTTGATGCTGTAACATCGGTATTTACAAAATCATTAACCGCTTCAGTAAAGGTAAACGTCACATCAAAAGCAGCATTGGTGGGATCAGGTGCTGCCGAAGAGATCGACACATCCGGAGCCGTATTATCAACATTAAATGCCGCGCTTGTGCCAACCGCATCCGCATTTCCAAAACTGTTTCGAGCGGTGCCTGACGTCAGGCTAATGGCAATGCTTCCTTCTCCTGTAATATTTGACAAGGTAACGGTTGGCGTTGTCGTATTTCCATTCGCTACCGAGACATCACCGGTTGCCGTGCCTGTGGTCACCAGAACCACTTCGACATCATCAAGACTCACCTGATCAGCATTAGAATAAGTAACCGCAAAATTAACCGGTCCTGTATTGGTCAATGATTGATCCGGAGCGCCAATGACAGCCGTCGGAAGAATAAATGCAACGGGATCATAGGTAATCGTAAGTACATCAGATACATTGTTACCATTGGTTCCACTGTCGATAGCAGAGCTCGCCGGAACTTGCAGCGTAACGTCTCCAGCTGCTGCCGGGGTTATATCGACCGAGTATTCAGACGCTGAAATTGCTTGAAAATTACTCAAGGAACCATTGGTGACGCTGCCGGTTAAATCGGAAACATCAAATCCCGTCACATCTTCGTTGAACACCATCGAGACAGGAATCGGACTGACACTGGTACTGGGTGAAGCGGATGATGTTAAAGTGACATTGGGCGCAACATCCGTTTCTACGATCAAAGTCGTACTGATTTTGTTGATATTGATATTGACCGCATTTTCAGTAAAGCCAATATTGCTGGTTACCAATGGATAAGTACCATCGCTGGCTCCGCCAGGAACACTTAAGCTCAAGGTAAAAGTACAGCTTCCGCCCGCCGCTAGGCTGCCATTGTTTACTATCAAAGTAGTTGTTCCAGTCGCTTGTGAACCAGCACCACAGATATCGTTGGCGGGTAATCCGGTGACCGTCATTCCACTTAGCGTACTCGAAATGCTCGAAGTAAACACGACAGCGCTTAGCGCTTCTGTCGCACTAGCATTAGTTAAAGTTACTTCTAAATTCGCGGTTCCACCAGGCGCGACCGGCAGATTAGTAAACGCCATGGCAGCCTCGAGGTTCGACACCTGCAAAGACGCTGAGCCCGCTATCGAAGACGTTGATAGCCCTGAGACTTGAGCGTCAAGGCTGCTAGTCGTAAGCGTATATATATTCGAACTAACACTGCCGGGGGTTTGTAATGTGACATCAAAACTACAGGTTTCATTGGGAGCAAGACTTCCACCGGTAAACGTTAAAGTACTCGTACCGCTGATCTGCGAGCCCGTACCACACACATCTACAGAAGGCAGACCAACCGCTGTTAAACCTGAGATGGCCGCATCAAGATCAAGCGTGAAAGCCATGCTTGTTGCGTTCGCTGAAGCGCTGGCGCTGTGAGCCAGAGTAAAGGTTGCCGTCGTTGTATCGCCTGGATTAATCGATAGTTCACTTAATGCTAACTTGAGTGATGGTCCACCCACAATATTAATACTGTCACTTGCCGTTTCTCCGGTTAATGTCGAGCCATTCACTGTGGCAGAAAAGTCCGACGACTGAAGCGTTGAGACTCCGGCTGGCGCGCCTTGAGGAATGTTTATACCTACGGTGAAAGTACAACTTGCTCCAGCCGCTAACTGTGCGTTTGAGACAAGCAAGTATAGCTCATCGGTAATAACCGCCTGGCTGGCCGTAGAGCCAGCCCCACAATAGCCACTCGCCGGTAAACTTGAAAATGACGAGCCGGAAACTAAGTCACTGATGCTCGCTCGAAATGTGATCGCCGTCGCCGCATTAGCAGAGTCTGTATTGGTAATGGTAAATTCGACGTTGGTCGAGCCGCCCCCGACTGCATCGCTATCAACAAAATTAATCGCTAAAGTTGGTGCTTGCGTAATACTCAATGAAAAATTGGCACCACTTTTCACTTCACCGCTACCACCAATATCCCAGGTAATGTCTGAACTAGTGCCAGTATAGGTGCCGACGGCCGCTCCACCCGGCACAGTAACGGGGACAGTAAAGGTACAAGTGCTGCCCGCAGAGATCGCTCCTCCCGTAAACGATAAAACAGACGTGCCAGATACTGACGAGCCACTGCCGCAGATATCGGAAAGCGGTAAACCAGTTGCGACTAAGCCTGAGAGCGCGGCATCTAAATCAATCGTAAAAGCGGCATTGGTCACTGAGTTCGACCGGTCAGTATTGGCCAAGGTAATTTCTAGGTCGGTCGAACTTCCCGGAGCGACCGGATTATTCAAAAATGAAATTAATGCAGCTGACGTCGCAATATCAACGCTGGCAGATGAAAAGCCCGCGACGGTATTCGTAAAAGTATTTGAATCGAGATAGGTTAAACTGCTGGTTGCCAGGTAACTTCCAACCCCAGTGGCGACTGCATTAAACGTTGATGTACAACTCGCTCCTGCGCCCAGCGTCATGGTTCCGGTGGGGGTAATGGTTGCTACGTCTGAACCTGAGTTAGCCGTCACGGAAGTGTTGGTACAAGTTGTTTGCACGTCAGGAAAATCTGCAACGGCTAATCCGCCAGGTAAACTGATGGTCGACTGAAAGTTATATTCTAACGAACCGTTGAGTGAATTATCGAAAACCACCTGTACTTGGGCGATGTCACCACGACTCATTGAACTAGGTGTGATCGATAGCTCAATATTAGGGCGTCCAGTATCAACCGTTAACGTCGCTGAGGCTGTTCCACTATTGCCTTCGCTCGACGTCAAATCATCCGTCACATTGCTGTAACTGCCGGCGGCACTCGCGGTGACAGCGACCGTTACATTGCAGCTTGAGTTAGGTTCGACGGCATAGTCGGCGATCGATATGGTCGTTCCGTTGGCAGGAGCAGAAAACGATCCATTTAAACACGTCGAACTCGCATTTGGGTTAGCCGAAATAGTCACCCCTGCAGGCAGCGTATTGGAAAACGCTAAATCAGTAATTGCGAAGCTATCACCGTTAGTAATGGTGTAAGTCAAGGTTGACTCGTTGCCCGGGCCAATGGTGGAGGAGTTAAAGCTGGTGGAGAAGCTTGGGGGAACCGCCCATAAAGCGCCACTGATGCCTGCTGATGATAATAAGATTAATGATTTTAAAAACCTGCGAGACTGCTTTCCTGCTGAATGAAAATCCACCAGTACCCCCTTCGAAGTGTGTCATTATTATTTGTGAACAGTGTCACACAGTTTAGACGACAGTCTTGATAACAACCAAGTAGTTTTTCGCTTAGACGGTTTGTAGCTTTAATCTTATGAAATAATTCGTTTTTCGAACCCTTTTATTAGGTATTCGAGATTGCTGTTACTTGGGCCCGGTGCTACTATTCAATGTGACCTAGTTCAAACTTTTACAACCTAGCTCATACATTTACAACAATACATATAATCTTAGGAGGGAGTTATGCGCCTGCATACTACTGTACTGGCGGCTTTAGTAGCCACTGGACTGGCTACATCCGTATCCGCTGGTAAATTATCAATTGCTGATAACACACTTGCAGTACCGTCTTCAATTAATGGGAACCGCGTTGAAGTTAAAGTCAGCGGCCCAGAGCAGTTCAACTACAAATCAGCAAGTTTTTCAGGTGATGCCATTGTCTCTGCGGGAGATATGGGGTTCTCTCAAGATGGGTTGTATAAGTTCGAAGTACTTGAAATTAAAGAGCTTGGTGAAGAAGTCGTGGTTGATGATTTCAACGGCCGAGGACAAGCAGTTCGCAAACGCGTTGAAGCAATTCGAACTTCAGGATCTTTCCGTGTTAAGAATGGCATGATGGTAGACAGTAGCCTCATCGAAGTCGATAAAAAAGCCCTTGGCATTGATAAATAAGACCTGAAGGAGAAGGAAAATGAGAAAATCAGCAATCAGTTCAGCCGTTGCCGTCGGGTTATTTGGTGCATTAGTCATCGCCGACCAAGTGATCAATGATGACTTAATCGTTACCTTCAGTGAGTGTGTTGGTAATGACTGTGTTAATGGTGAAAACTTTGGTTTCGATACCATTAGAATGAAAGAAAATAACACTCGCCTAAAATTTGACGACACCAGTAGTAGCGGCTCTTTTCCAAGTAACGATTGGACGATCGTTGCTAACGACAGCAATAATGGTGGCGCGAGCTACCTAGCAATTGAAGATGCAACCGCGGGTAGAATTCCTTTTCGGGTTGAAGCAGGTGCGCGCGCAAATGCAATGGTCGTTGAATCAGATGGCGACGTCGGTTTCGGCACTTTAAACCCTGCCGTCGACTTACACTATGTCAATGGCAACACGCCAACACTGCGTCTTGATCAAGACGGTTCTTCAGGTTTTACTTCGCAAGCGTGGGATGTCGGTGGCAATGAAGCGAACTTTTTTATTCGCGACGTAACCAATGGCAGCCGACTACCATTTAGAATTCGACCAGGAGCGCCAGAAAGCTCGTTGGATATTCAAGCCAACGGCGAAATTGGAATGGGAACATCTAGCCCAGAATCTCCTTTACATGTAAGAGGAAATGTAGCTTCGTTGGAGCCTATTTTAACTCTAGAAAATACCAACACTTCGAATGGCTTCGTTCGAGGTATCAAAATTGTTAACAATGGCGGCTCAATTATTTCTTTTGAAGATACAAACCCAGGCCCTGGTCTTCCTAGTGGTTGGAACATGCAAAGTCGACATGATGATGGCAGCTTTGGTATTGCAAATGCGACAGGTGTCGGTCAAGAGTTCAGCTTAAGTTACGATGGGAACCTAACCATCAGCGGTGACTTAATTGCAAACGGTACGACTTATACTTCGAGCAGAATTTCTAAAGAAAACTTCTCTAACATCAATGTTTTTGACATTTTAAACACTGTCGCAAGCCTAGATATTCTGAAGTGGAACTATATTCGAAACAGTGATAACACGCTCCATATTGGCCCAATGGCTGAAGACTTCCACGCAGCATTCGGGTTAAACGGTGAAGCAAAAGATAGAATATCTGTATCAGACGTTAACGGTGTTGCTTTAGCATCGATACAAGCACTGAAACAAAAGCTTGATCAGAAAGATGCAGAAATCTCTGAGCTTAAAAAAGAAATGGATGACTTAAAGGCTTTAGTTGAAAAGCTAGTAAAATAAAGGTTTTCTAAACACAAAAAAAGCGCTTCTAATGAGCGCTTTTTTTGTGACTTTGCGTTACTGCAGTTTATATTCTTTTAATGCTAACTTAGGGTTTTAAACTGCACAACTTTATCATTCGACGGCTCTTCATGTTGCCACAACAAATCACAAACTGAATGTTGTGGGTTATAGCCAGTCGGCATGCGATGAAGTAACTGAACAATATCATCACATCTCATTTCTTCACAGAAACTGTCGAGTGCATCAAGTGCCTTTTTCATATCATCCCAGCTCAGATGCTCTTCATTTGCAGACATAATTCTCGGATGCTCTGTACCCTCAACGTTATCTCCAACCAATAACTCTTCAAATAACTTTTCTCCTGGTCGGAGTCCTGAATATTGAATTTCTATATCGCCATTTGGATATTTTTCTGACTTTACTGTTCTACCTAAAAGATGAATCAAACGCTCTGCTAACAATGCTATCTTTACAGGCTCTCCCATATCCAAAACAAAAACATCTCCGCCCTTGCCCATTGCCCCTGCTTGAATAACTAATTGAGCCGCTTCTGGAATAGTCATAAAATATCGAATAATATCCGGGTGAGTAACCGTAACTGGCCCGCCACTTTTTATTTGCTCCCTAAATAGCGGTACAACAGAACCTGAAGAGCCTAATACGTTTCCAAACCGAACCATGGTAAATAAAGTAGAATCATACTTGTTATTCAATGCCTGTAATACCAACTCAGCAACACGTTTACTTGCCCCCATGATGTTTGTAGGACGTACCGCTTTATCGGTGGAAATTAAAACAAATCTTTGAACTCCGGCTTGAATTGCAGCTTTAGCAGCATGCAAGGTTCCAAAAACATTATTTCGGATCCCTTCAACAATGTTATGCTCCACAATTGGAACATGTTTGTATGCTGCTGCGTGATAAACGGTTTGCACTTTAAACGCTTTCATACTTTTAGTTAAACGACCTTTGTGTTGAACAGAGCCTAACAAAGCCACTAACTCAACATTCAAATTCATTCGTTTAATAGTTTTTGATAGCTCTCTTTCAATAGCATACAGCGCATATTCAGACAGTTCATAAAGTATTAAAGTTTTTGGCTTTAATACAATGATCTGACGACAAAGCTCAGCGCCAATCGATCCTCCTGCTCCTGTAACCATAACCACTTTACTTGAAATACAAGATTCAAGAAGCTCTTCATTTGGAGCAACAGACTCCCTCCCAAGTAAATCTTCCAAGTCGATATCTCGAACTTCTTCAATTTTAACTTTACCTGTAACTATGTCTTCCATACCCGCGATCGTTTTGACCTTTAGTGGAAAAGGCTCTAATTTTTTTAATATATTATTTCGTTGAGTTGCAGTAGCAGAAGGTAACGCTAAAAACACTTGAGCAACGCTGTGCTTTGCAAGAGCCTCATTCAATTCAGTAGGGTGGTAAACTTTAATACCGTTAATTTCGGAGCCTTTAATCGAATAATCATCATCTAAATAAAATACCGGACGATAAATATTACCGTGTGAGAGCGCCGAAACCAGCTGACGCCCTGCGGCACCCGCCCCAAAAACGGCTACTGGAGTAATGGTTTGATCCAGCGAGTGCATGTAAGATTTAAAAAGTAATCGAGAGCCACCAATCGATATAATTAAAAAACACCAATAATAGACGGCTAAAACTAGACTTGTAGAATTGTGGATAAATAAATTAAAGAAACTGAATATTGATGTACTTAAAGTTATCCCAACAAACAGCACAGAAATAGCTCTTACACCAATATATCTAAGAATTGCTCGATAAAAACCAAGTCGCACAAAAATAGCTATTGAAAATACTAATGTAAAAAAACTGACTAAAATATCACTTTTAGTCCATACATAGGCAGCACCATTGTCAAGCCATATTGCAAACCCCATGCATGTCAATAAAGTCGCGACATCATAACAAAGTGTTAAAAACCGTTTTACTGGCCGAGGAGATTCTAAAAAATATGAAACTAACTGAGAAAGCATGCCCATTTATCACCTTCTAGGAATTTGAGCGTATAAAAGTTAATTATAAAATATTGACTAAAGTCTTTGATTAATCAAGTTTTTTCGAAGCGTTATCGCTTTTTACTCGATCACCGGAACCTTTTCCAATGGCAGTTAAGAGTATATATTTGAAGTAAGTCAAGACACTTAAACTCTTTAACATTTCGGCGTCAGTCTTAGCTAGAAGCTCTGGTTTTGACATATCAATCTCCATGATTTGGGCCAAACCCGTGATACCTGGTCTAAAAGAGTATATATTTAACTCGTCGCGACAGGTTATTAATTCTGCTTGAGTCGGCAAATTTGGTCTCGGGCCGACCAAACTCATATCACCCTTCAATACATTCCACAATTGAGGTAATTCATCCAGCTTTGAGCGACGCAAAAAATTACCAAATTTAGTAATTGAAGCAGAGTTTGCTAAATGAGTTGCCACTGAAGCAGTACCAACTCTCATAGTCCGAAATTTAACCAAGGTAAACTCCCTTTTCCCTAGTCCTATTCTCGTTTGCATAAAAATCGGACTTTTTGTATCGAAGTAGCCAATAATCGCAATCAACAACATTAGAGGAAGTCCAAAGACTAACCCAAACAGAGAGAAAACTATGTCAAAAAATCTAATCGCTATGACATTAAGCATGAGGACACCGCTATGCGCTATTACTGAAAAATGACTGCATGGTTGGGTGTGATGGCTTCCAACCTGATAGTCGATACAGTTTGGAACAATCAAATTGATAATTTCCAAACAATGAGTCATACAATTTCGATTTCCCCAGCATCTTTAGAAAAATTTTAAAGAGTGCTACAGGTAATGGAATATACAACACTTTTTGATTACTCAATCTTTGATAATAATTAAGAATATCCGAAGTATTATACTCAATATCGTCGGACACTAAAAACATCTCGTGTCCGGTATTTTTACGACTGATTATGTGAATCATCAGTTCACATAAAGACTCGACACTGATCAACCTACGCTTATTCGTATTCGCTTTAAACGGAACGACTCTTATTTTCGAAACTAGCTTACTCAATATCAATAAATTGCCTTTAGGCTCTTGACCATAAACCAATGAACTCCTAAGAACGACACAAGAAAAGCTTCGTGACTCGCAAAACTCTTGAAACTTAGCTTCGGTTTCAAGCTTATAAATTGCCATTCGAGTAACTGGTTGTGGCTGGCTATCTTCATTACAGCTTGGTGATAGTGATGTTCCCATAACATTAGAGCTACTTAGGTAGACCAGACTTCTGGTACTGTTCTTTGTGAGAAAGCGCAAAAACTTTTCTCGATATTCGTTGGCAATTTCTAGTTCTATTTGTAATTCTTCGTTATCTGGCTTATGGGCAGGCTCTGAAAGATAATAGCTAGTTGAAAACATTCGATCCGTAGTTTGCTCTAGCATATCCCAACTAACCCACTCTACTCGCTCAGATGAGTTCTTATTATCGAGATAGCGAGTAACCGCTAAAACTGATTCGTTCGTATTCAACAAAATATAGTTAATTAAATTTTGACCAATAAAGCCGGAAGCTCCCGTTACTAAAATCACAAGGATAACTCTGCCTTAGAGCCTAGTTCAGAAACGATTATTTCATTCACTTTCTCTACATCAAACTTGTTAACAGCCACTTCTCTGCTGGCTTTTCCAAATTTATTGACGGTGCTAAGATCATCAACAAGCTTATACATCGCTTGATACAAGGATTCACTATCTCCAACCTTGGTTAAATATCCGTTTACACCATCTTCCACTGTTTCTTTGCAACCTGGTGCATCAGTCGTAACGACAGCCATCGACATACTCATTGCTTCTAACGTGGATTTTGGAGTTCCTTCTCGATATGACGGCAGTACAAACACGTTATGTTGTCTATATACCGATGCCATGTCTTTGATAACACCTAAATAATCTATAACATTGTTCGCTCTTAAAGAATCCAACTCCGACTTTTTTAAGCTTAAAGGGTTATCATCCAAAGCACCCGCAACGCTAACGACTACATTAGGGAAGTTTTGCTTTATCTTTTTAGTCGCCTCGATAAGCTCATAGATACCTTTATCCTTTAATAATCTACCCACAAACAGAAAGCGAACTTCTTTTAACTGTCGATCATTCACAACGAAGACTTTAGTATTAACCCCTGAACCATTAATTACTTTAATATTCGATGCAGTCCGTTTAACAAGTCCTTTATCTTTAAAAAGTGCAAGGTCATCTTTATTTTGAAAAAAAATCAATGAATTCACACTTAACGCTAACTTATATTGAATACTTATCAAGATTCTTAACAACCTTGCTTTAATCCCTTTCGATGTAAAAACAAAGCCGATTCCCGTTATGTTTGAAGAAATAACAGGAACTCTTTTTATCCATGCCGCTAAAGATCCGTAGATTGTTGGCTTAATCGTGTAATTCAAAACCACAAATGGTTTAACCGACTTAATTATTTTGAGCAGCCCGAAAAACAAAGCTGTTTCAGATAGCGGATTAACGCCAGATCGAGAGAGCGACAACTCAAAAAACTTTATTCCCGCTTTTGTAAATTCACTTTCTACATTATCACTTTGCATTAGAGAGCATTTTTTGGGGCAAGCGACAACAAGGTTGCAGTTCATATCTTGAAGTTTTTGAATTAGCTCTTTCCGGAAATTTAAAATCGTAAAAGCCGAATTTGCCACTAACAAGACTGTTTTCCCACCCAACGACATTATTAAATCCCCATTGGAGAAAAGTCTACGCCAGGATAAAACTTCGTATAACCCTTTACTTTTGACTTCAGCTCATCAGACAACTGATCTCCGCGTCCAATAATACCCTTATTTTGTCTTGTATTCTTCTTCTTACCTTTTTCAATCGAAGTCTCTATTCGCTCTTTACTTATACTAACATCACAAAAATCCAATACTTTAGACACGGTTTCTACTGGATTATTTTTGAGTTCTTCATACGTTACGAGTTTAACTTTCTCTTCTTGAAAATGTCTCGAGAAATACCAACTGCAATAAAAATTAAAGTACCAAGGGGTAACGAGTTCTACCAAATACTCATATCGGCTCGATTCGTCTAGTTGATCCCAACACTCTTGATTCATATAACCACTCGGAAAGGTAGGGCCTTCCTTTTGAATGTGATCATAGAAGCTAACAATGGTATCGTAGATATTTCTAGTTTGTAGAATAACTTTGGAGCCCATAGCATCTATTATACTTCCTGTATAATCACTGTAGCGACAATGTAAGTGAGGAGAAAACAAGTCACCTTTTACACCAGCAGCTAATATGGTAGAAAGATCAACTTCTTGCTCTCTATTGCCAAACGCAGGAACGAGCTTTACCGTTTTCCATTTTAGTAAATCTTGTATAATTCTAGACAACCAAGTAGAACCTGATTTGGGAGAGCAAACTAACCAAATATGCCGCTCTACATTTTTCTCCAGATAGCCGAAAACATACTTGCTTGAATGAATTTTTTGATAATCTTTTTTAAACATAAAATCTCTTATTTATCATTACTTTTAATGAACAACATTTTTTTTATTGCAGCTTTTTCACTTTGGCTCATGAGCAATGGGGTAAGCGATACTAAAATGATACTGGCAATCATAAAAACAATAGACTGTTTAACAATAAAATCATCTATAACCGCCAACACAACTCCGACGACTATAAGATAAGACATTAAGACTACATTTTCTAACTTTAGCCTAAACCCCATATTGGCTTTACAATATAGGAAATAAACCGCCGAAAACAAAATAGGGCTAACCATATGCTTTAGCATCCATCCATACAAGCCATACTTATTAACAAATACAAAGGTCACGACTATATCTAAAGTCAAATAGAAAAACCTGAAGAATCCGTGTTGTACTATTCTTCCAGTTGACGCCATAGACTGTGACATCACTGAAAACCAAATAGTAAATACTAAACCCAGTAAATGAAAAGGCAGATACTTTCCTGCTTCCAAATAGCTTGAGGTATACAAAACCGTTATATATATCTCTTTAAAAGAAACACCTATAAAAAGCACAGGGATTAATGCTAAAGTTGAGATACGCAACCCGTGATTAAGGAGGGTTGAAATATCGCTACTATTTTTACTTTCACATAGTTTAGAGTACAAAAATGTTGTCACAGAAGGTATTAGAAAACCAGTCAACATACTCGAGAGCATTATAACTGGAGCATAAACTCCTATCGCCTCAATACCTAGCTCACTAACTACAATTGATCTGCAGACAAACTCGCTAATTATGATGTAAACACCAATTGTCATACCAAAAATAGAGAAAGATAATAGTTCTCTAAAGTTATCTTTAGAAACCTTAGATAATATTATCGACTTAAGTCTCAAGTTAAATTTCCTTCGGTATTGACTAACCAACACCATGTTTATAATAAAAATTATTAAATTACTAACCAATATTGAGACTACAGCACCATCAACTCCGTAAAGTATGATTAAAGGAATAATGTGCAAGGCATTGATCAGGCAACTATAAACTCTACCTTTAGCAATACTCTTCATATCGCTAAAGCCACGTAAAATCGATAGTGGAATACTGTTCAAAACCAAAATAGGTAGACTAATAAGCGCAATCAATACAAACTTAGTATACAAAGTATCACCAAACATTAACCTAGCGATATCACTGTAAAATAAAAGCACTAATGAACTCGACAATAGAGTAAAAACAAAACTTAAAATCAAATAACCTTTTAATAATTCTGAAATGATTCTGCCAGCATCTTCGTTTTGATTAGACTCAGCAACTTGCTTAGTCAAACCGTCGCTTATCTTTAGAAGAGTGAACTGTGATAGTCGTTCTGATAATATAGCTGACTGATTAAAAACACCTAGCTCTGAGACAGTTAAGTAAAGTGCACTTAATTTAACTCTAACAAGTGATACTAAAACTTCTACAAGTCTAGCTAAGCCTATTATTGTTGTAGCCTTGACCAAGGCTTTATAGCTACTCATCGAAATTAATAGCCTTTTTTAACTTCGCGGGGACACCGATATAAATAGAATTAGGAAGACAACTCTTATTAACCAAAGAGTTTGCGCCAATCAAACTATTAGCATCAATCTCGACTCCTGAAAGAACGGTGGAAACGGCACCTATGTAAACATTATCCTGTATCACTACGGGGGCATGGTATGCTTGATAATACTTTGACAGCTCACTTTTGGTCATATCAATATGTGTTAAGAAAGTCGTGCGCATTGAAATCACCACACCGTTTCCAATACTAACCCTATCTCTTAAATCAAAAAAACATTCTTTTCCAATATGACAATTATCACCGATCGTAAGATTACGAAAGTCTTTGCAGTTATGAAACATTATGCCATAACCGATATCAACATTTTCACCAATTTTTGCACCAAAACTTCTTAAAACATTCACTAACAATCTTTCGTCTAGTAAAGTGATCATTCGACAGACATACTTAAAGCCTAATACTTTGGAAAATATCTTCAGCCTTATCAGCACAAAAACAAACCAGATATTAGCAAACAGTTGCTTTAGAACATTCTTCATATTTATCTTTTTCAACTAAGTAAAAAATGGAGTAAAAGATACTAAGTAATATAAAAGCAATACTCACTTCCATTACCAAAGTATTAAGTAGACCTACCAATATTAGTGCAACACCAAAACAAAAAATATAAATTCGTTCCTCTGCCCTAACTAACCTATATAGTTTAAGCGGAAAGTACAAAAGCACATAAACTACTAATGACCCCAGAAAAAAGCCCCATTGTGCATATTTGTCTAAGATATCTGAATGATGGCCAATCTTAGAACCAAACTCGAGCACTCCCGTCACTGGGTATTCGAAAAATGAGTTTAAACTAAGCATATAAGCATCAGAACGGCTAGAGACAGCTCCTGTTTCTTGACCATCTCCTCCACTAGCGACAATCAAATCAATAATTTTTGCTTGATAGCGAGTTCCTTCAAATAGATCCACTAGAATATATATATCATTAGCCACATCAGTTAATGAAACAATCCCTAACATCGTTAATGTTACTGTAAACAACAGGTATGGATTAAATATTATCCTTTTAAAGTATATAAACCCTATGACACAGAAACTTATTGCTAAAGCTATCGTGTATTGCGCTCTAATCAGCATAAAAAGCGTTACAAGCACATTAATAAATACTGTAATAGTAAGAAAGCTAATCCTTTCTGAACTGTAAATCTTCTTTAAAAACAATAGTAATATTGGCAGCATTACTACATTGGCATAAATAACTCCATACCCACCAATTCCAGACCCTGCTAATTGACGAGAAACGTCATTACTCTTTGACAATAAGCGTGCGGTGTTATGATCAACTCCTAAAGCTTTAATTGTAATCACAGCCGTAGTAATGTTCGCAATTAAAACCACATAAAATAAATTCCTTGCCGTTCGACTATCAGCTTCTGCTATCTGACTAGCGATTACGATAAACATTAGGAGCACGGAAAAATGCAAGTGCCTCAAATGATAGGCGGAACTAGAGAACGCATAATTACTTATATTAATAAATAGAATTAAGAAAAAGATAAGCAGCGAAAAGTACCTAACTTTTGAACTCTTATTAACAACCGTCTCTAAAAATACAATAAACAAGTAAGAAAGAAGCCCACCAAAAGCAAGCGCTCTTCCAACTAAACTAAAAGATAACGCGGGAAGCAAACACCATAAGATGAAAGGTATTAATAAATAATATTTATATTTTGTTAAACTTAAGCTCAAGACTCAATCACCAAGAATTACTTGCAATATTCTTTCTTCATTTTTAATACTGTAATTTTTAACGTACTTCTCGTAAGCTGAATTAGATACATCAAAATAATTCAAATCGATTATCTTCTTTATTTTTAAGCTGATCTCATCACTATCAAAATCTACAGTATACCCATCGATTGTATCGGTTATAATTTCATCTATCCCTTCGAGATTAGATGCAATAGGAACTGTCTTACATGCCATTGCCTCAATCACTGGGCGAGGAAAGTGAGGAGTTGTTGCTGGATAAAGTAAATATTTCGACTGTTTGATAAAAGTAAGAGCTTCATTCTGAATACCTAATACATAGACATTATCAAATCGACTCAGTTCTCTGAGAGAGTCTTCATCATAGTAACCCAATAAACAAAATGTTTTGTTATTGAGAGATTTGATTAGATTAAGTACATAACGAAAACCTTTAATTTCGGACCGGCCTCCTAAATACACAAAGTCATATTTTCTATCTATCGAGTTTTCATTCTCGTTGGACATATCGACATAGTTAGGAATTATCTCGAACTTAGAATTTATATTTAGCTGATTATAGTTGTGCTCACTTAAAAATATCGTCCTATCAGCAGCTTTTTCTATTAAAGACTTTATAAGTTTATTTCGAATCCCAAAATGACCGTGTGAAATTGACTCGCGAACATGCATTATTGTTTTCTTGTTGAACCACTTAGCTGCTATTAGCCAATCTGTTAAAACTGAAGAATTCATGTAAACAACATTTGGTTTTATTCGGTATAGCCAATATGGAGCGATAAAAAACAAAGTAAGAAACCAAGATATGAATTGTAATGCAATTATCGGAAACTCATAAATCCTATACCATCTAGAAGTATGACTAAAATATCTAGTCGGAAAACCAACCACTTCATAAGGAATACCTTCGTATAACTTTAAAGCATCCGATCTTTTTAAAAACAAGATTTTTACATCCACTCCATTTCTGATGAGTCGTCTAGCAATATATGACATACTCTTTGGAGCACCACCAATACCTACTCCATGGTGAATCATTAAAACTCTTTTACTAAAACCAGTATTATCCATAGATGCCTTAAAAACTTATTCAAATCTTCTTTGCAATATATTCTGTTGACGAAGAATACTTTTTTACCTAATCCATAAAATCTTAAGTTATCATAGAATAGAAAATCGAATAGCCATATACAGATAAGGAGAATAATCAAAGCAAGTAGATGTCTTGCAGCTGCTTTTTTAAAAAATTTCTAGAAGACAAAACATACCAGGGTTTTACTGCCTTATCTTATAAGGTTGTAATTTAGTATCCTTTAATTACATCATTACAACACCTTCTTTACTACCTAAAAAATTCTATTCCCGCTTGGAAAATATCATACTTAATTCTGGAATCGCTCTCTGACCATCAATTTCACTTCTGTACTCTAGGCTCACATCAATTCCAGCATATTAATCTACAGTGCTAAAAAACTTATAATTTTAGATATGTATTGTCTAATGTCGAAACTCTCTATAGCGCCTTCTCTCGATCGACTTCTTAAACCTAACGCCCCTTCTTCACCAAGCTGTATAGCTTTATTTAATGCCTTAACAATGGCAGTATCACTTTCGTTATCAACTACGATCCCATTTACGCCATCAACTAAATACTCTTTTAAATCGCTTGTAAGGTTGGTAATTACTGGAGTGCCAAGAGCCAAGCTTTCAACAAATTTTGTTGGAAACCCTGCCTTTGAATATCTTTTGTCCGATCGAACAAAAATAGTGTAATGACAGTGGCTAATTCGCTCTACCGCTTCACTGTGAGACACCCTGCCGTAACAGTGTATATTACTCGGTAGCTTGGTTATGCCTTGACTTTTAAAAATTTCAAATTTCAATACGTCATCTTCGGTAAGGCCAATAAGGTTCAGACAAATTTTATCTCGAGCTTCTTCCAACTGGAAAAGAGCAGAGACAATATTTTCTAGATAATCTTTGTGACCAGGACTACCAGCATACCCTAAATGAACTTTCCCGCGCTTGTTTAAGTTAAGCTGATAGGGAGTTAGCTCAGTATCTAAAGTAGGAGGTACTCTTACAGTATTACATTTTCTATCTTGATAGTACTTTTCTAAATAGCTACTTATTGCAATGACATTTTTTGTTTTCGGAAGTAGCCATCGCATAGCTAGCTCTATATTCCAATAATAAGGGTTCAGAATGCCGTGAATACGCGATGGAGGGTCATACCATTCAACTGCATCAAAAATCAATTTGACATTATTTCTCTTACACCACTTTAAAAGTCGCAGTAAATACGGCGAATATCCACTATATAAAATTACCGCTTCTGGCTTAACCTCCAAATCATCCAACCATTCAACAGTAACTTTACCCATAGAGAGATATTTTAAGTACTTAAGCAATTTTGGTAAGTTTTCACCCGTCCGCTCATTTAAGTATTTTACTCGAATGTTTTCACTAAGCTCATAATCAGTACAGCCTTCGCTTAAATCACCTGTTCCGATAATAACTTGGTACCCAGCATCTTCGATTGACCTAGACACACCTAGAATTCTACGAGCCGCGGCACCACCATTAGGAAAGGAAAATGGTCCTACATAAGCAATATATTTGTTATGACTCACGCCATACAACTCTTTTAATATAATCAGTATAGCTATGAAGAATGCGTACTACTTTGTCAGAAACATTGGGCATAGAGTAGTCGTAAACTTGTCTCAAATTCCGTTCATCTCCAGTTTTCTGATCCTTTAAGATAGCTAATCCTTGAAGTATTCTATTCTTATTGAGCCCCACCATCATCACGGCAGCTTCCTCCATTCCTTCCGGTCGCTCATGAGCTTCACGAATATTTAACGCAGGAAAATTTAAAATAGAAGATTCTTCATTAATGGTTCCAGAATCAGATAGTACGGCAGAAGAATTAATCTGCAAATGATTGTAATCTATGAACCCAAGTGGTTTTAAGAACTTTATGTTCGAATGAAATTTTAAGTTAAGTTTATCTAATTTATTTCTAGTTCTTGGGTGTGTTGATACGATCACTGGCTTATCGAAGGTTTCTGCAATTGTATTTAAGCTATCAACTAAATTTAAAAAGTTCTTATCCGACTCTATATTTTCTTCTCTGTGAGCACTCACAACAAAATACTCATTCTTTTCAAGATCCAGAGTCTCTAATATTTTTGACTGAGCAATATCGTCACGGTAGCTATTTAAAACTTCAAACATTGGACTACCAGTCTTAATTACCAAGTCAGGAGGTAAGCCTTCTCTTAACAAATACTCTCGCGCGATGGAGCTATAGGTCAAGTTTACATCAGCTGTATGATCAACAATTCGTCGGTTTATTTCTTCTGGAACACGTTGATCAAAACAACGATTCCCCGCCTCCATATGAAAAACAGGAATTTTTCTTCGCTTAGCCGGCACGACAGCCATACAACTGTTAGTATCGCCTAGTACTAACAAGCACTCAGGCTTCTCTGTTTCAAGTACCTTATCAACTTCGATAATGACTTTTCCAATCGTCTCTGCGCCATTACTACCGGCTGCATTCAGAAAGTAATCTGGTTTTCGAATTTTTAACTCATCAAAGAAAATTTGATTTAATTCGTAGTCATAGTTTTGCCCTGTGTGTACGATGATATGTTCGCAATAATCATCAAGACGACGCATAACTTTAGCCAGTCTTATAATTTCTGGCCGCGTTCCTACCACCGTCACAACTTTAAGCTTGTCACTCATACTTTACTCGCTACAGTATCAGGTTTATTTCTATCGAAAATTTCATTTGCCCATAGTAAAACGATCATATCGTCACTGCCAATATTTGTGATGTCATGACTCCATCCAGGAATAGTCTCAACAACTTGAGGTTTTTCTGAGCTTACCTCTAGATAGTATTTTTCACCGGTAACCATATGACGAAATCCAAATCGAGCTTGACCACTCACCACTATAAACTTTTCATTTTTGGTGTGATGATAATGGCCGCCTCGAGTTACACCCGGACCAGCAGTAAAGAATGAAAACTGTCCACTATCTTTAGTTTTCACTAATTCAGCGAACATTCCTCTCTCATCGCCATATAACGGAACACCATAGCTAAAGTCATGAGTAGGATAATAACTAAGAAACGTGGCATAGAGAGCTCGATTAAAACCATTGCCAACTGACTCAGTAACTAATGTTTTACGACTGTCTTTGAATTTACGAATGGCGTCTGCGACTTCACCTACCGTGCTCGAATATACAATCGAAGGTGATAAGCTTTTATAACCTTGCAATTTTTCTAAAGAGCTCATATTTTGACTAAAATCATCCAACAAATC
This sequence comes from Pleionea litopenaei, assembly GCF_031198435.1. Taxonomy (GTDB): domain Bacteria; phylum Pseudomonadota; class Gammaproteobacteria; order Enterobacterales; family Kangiellaceae; genus Pleionea; species Pleionea litopenaei. Next base: position 4,254,141 of record NZ_CP133548.1, on the reverse strand, counting down.
ATCAATATAAGTTAAGTTAACTTTTGCGTCTGAATCATGGATAGTAATATCAATATTATTCGCGATATTATTACAGAAGGTAGCCACAAACGAATTGTAGTTAGGCTGACACCACTTACCAAAGATATTAGGCAGTCGATAATTTAAAATCGGATTTAAATTGCTCTCGCTCAACTCTTCTAACAATGCTTCTGCGGCAGCTTTACTTTTTCCGTAATCGTTATCTAACTCAGCTTGTATCGAAGATGTAAACACGACTGTCGCTCGAGAGCTTGTTTCTTTCAATGCTTTACATAATTCTTCAGTTAACTGCGTATTACCTTGATAAAACTCTTCGTTGTCCAAAGGTCTATTTACGCCGGCTAAGTGAAAAATAATATCAATATCTTTTACCAAACTTTTTAGTGAGGAGGTATCATCTTCACGACCAAAAGTAACCGCCTCAATCTCTTGTTCAGCCAACTTCAGCATAAGATTCTTGCCTATGAATCCTTTATGCCCGGTAACTAACGCTTTCATTCTAATCTTTCTCTGATATATCTTTATTTACAATATCTAGCTTCATTAGAAGCTCTGACATTTCTTTAACGCTCAACCTTTTTGTATTATGAGAATTATAGTCTTCTGATTGCGAAATACTTCCCTCACCAATATCAACAAACTTACTATAATTAAGATCTCTTAAATCTGGAGGCACTCGAAAAAAGTCTCCAAGATCTTCAGCGGCACACATTTCTTCACGACTCAATAAAGTTTCGTATAACTTCTCCCCATGACGAGTGCCTATAATATTGACTTGATGCTCTGGTGCACGCATTAGTCCTTTTATGCTTTCGACAAGAACCTCTAAAGTGGCAGCAGGCGCTTTTTGAACGAACAAGTCACCATTGTTGGCATTCTCGAAAGCAAACAGAACTAGCTCAACTGCATCTTCTAACGTCATCATAAATCGCGTCATAAGCGGATCGGTAATAGTGAGTGGCTTACCCGCTTTAATTTGCTCTAAAAAAAGCGGAATAACCGAGCCACGAGACGCCATCACGTTTCCATAGCGCGTACCACAAATTGTGGTTACGCTATCATCAGCCATTCGGGATTTGGCAACCATGACTTTTTCCATCATTGCTTTTGAAATTCCCATCGCATTTATCGGATATGCCGCTTTATCGGTGCTCAAACATACTACTTTTTTCACGCTATTTTGAATGCACGCCTCTAATACGTTATCGGTTCCAATAATATTTGTTTTGACTGCTTCCATGGGATGAAATTCACATGAGGGTACTTGCTTCAATGCGGCCGCATGAAATAAATAATCAACGCCACGTGTAGCATTTGATACTGCAGAAAGATCTCTTACATCACCGATATAAAACTTAAGCTTCGGACTCAGATATTTTAATCGCATATCTTCTTGTTTTTTCTCATCACGAGAAAAAATTCTTATTTCGCCTATATCGGTATCTAGAAAACGTTTTAAAACAGCGTTTCCAAAAGAGCCGGTACCACCTGTAATCATTAAAACTTTATTTTCAAACATTACTTTACTCAAATTAATCGCTTCAATACGCGCATTTTTAAAATGGATTGTAACCGTTATCTTTAAACTTAATTTCTCGCCAAACTTTAAAGTGACGCCAAGCAACGTACACCGCTTTAATGCTATTGAAGTTTCCTTTTCTGAATAAGAACAAATAAATCTTCTTAAGCATCATTCTAATTATCCATTTTGAAACAAACTGTTCCTTTTTACCTTCTGGTAAATGAAGTACAGCAAGCTTCAATGTTGCCATAGTAGTCCAGTACTCTATTCTTGGTGATTTCTTGTTCCCATCACAAGTCGACGCACCACCTTCATGCCAAAGCTTTGCGTTAGGTGTATAAATGAGCTTATATCCAGCCTTCTTTGCTCTCAATGCAAACTCATTTTGTTCTCCGTAAAGAAAAAAGTATTCGGAGTAACCACCTATTTCTTCATATAAAGCTTTCGGGAACATCCAATAGATATCATCAAGCATGCCCATTTCCATTTCAGAGTCATACTGACCAATATCTTTTTCATCACGATTTTTAACGATAGATACTTGATTAATCCCGCCTTCAGGATCTTCTCGCTGACCGATATACTGTAAACTATCTTCTGTGCCGTAATTATAGACCTTTCCAGATACAATGATTTTGTTACCGTGTCGCTTGCAGGTTTCTACAAAAGTTCCCATTGACTCTTGAGCTATCAAGGTGTCATTGTTCATTATTAAAAAATACTCGGGACTAGCTTTTGACGAAAGTGCCAATCCTAGATTAACGCCTCCAACGTACCCTAAATTCGTATCACTCCTAACAAGATTAACTTTGTCGTACTCTTTAAAACTATCAACAAGCGAACTGTAAATCTCGTCTCTAGAGCAATTATCAATAATGACTATCTCGAAGTTTGAGTAATTTGAATTTAAAATCGACTGTACACACTTTATCGTATATTCCAGTTGATTATAGTTAACTAATATTACTGAAACTTTTTGCTCTTCATTCATAACTTCACCGTGCGTTTAAGAAGCAGAGACAATGCGTTTTAATTCAGTTGTGATCGCTACGACATCATTAAAAGTTAAATTCATATGCATAGGTAATGAAATAATTTCGTTACTAGCTGCCGTTGACTTCGGAAAGTCACTTAACTCTCGCTTGTAAGGTCCATATTCAATATTAGAGCTGTAATGAACGCCAGGATATATCTGTGCGTCATTTAATTTCTGTAAAACCGAATCTCTATTTTGAACACGAATTTGTATTAAATGATGAGAAGACTCACAGTCTCCCGAAACCGGAACGACAGTCAAACCATCACAATCTTTTAGTTCACTACGATACCAAGATGCCAACTGCCTTCTAAAAGCGTTATCTCTGTCTAAATATTTCAAACCTACAAGTGCTAAACCAGCCATAATAGAATTACCATGATACTTATAGCCTATTTCATCGACATCATACCGCCATTTATAAGCCCCTTTGTTCGCAGATCGAGCGAAGGTGTCTTTATCAATACCTAACCATGATAATTTTCGAGCTCGTTTGTCCAATGCTTCATCTTGGAAGCAAATCATTCCGGAATCAGCAGTTGGTAAATTTTTTACTGCTTGAAAACTAAAAACAGAAACGTCGGCATCGAATCCAGCATGATTTCCATTAATTCTAGTGCCAGCCATATGAGCGGCATCTAAGACCAACTTGATATTGTGCTTCGTACAAAGTTCTCTAATACGATTATACTGCCCCGCATTACCACCTATGCCAACAAAAATTAACGCTTTGGTTTTACTTGTTATGGCTTTTTCAACACTCTCAGGGCACAAGCATAGATATTCATCGACATCAGCAAACACAGGCTTCATATCCGCATAAAGAATTGCATGATTTGTCGAGATGAAGGTTAGTGGTGTAGTAATGACTTCATCATCATTGTCCCAGCCGTTTTCTCTCTTGAAAATCTCTAGAGCTAAATGAAGACCAGCGGTAGCAGAAGACAAGAAGTGAGCATAAGGCAGCTTCGTATATTCTTTCCATTTTTCTTCTATTTCTTGAGTTTTAAAGCCTAGACCAGTCCAACCTTTTTCAAGGCATTCACGAACCTCTTCTAGACATTCTTCAACACGGAAATTCGGGGTAAACAATTGTATCGACATTTTTCTCTCACTTAAAATATGGGGCCGCAGCAAAAGTTAGCCCATTAGTATCTTTCGCTGACAATAGTATTTCAGAGTCTAACTTCGGCCAATTAATACCTATATCTTGATCATTATATAAGATTGAATACTCATCTTTAGGAGCGTAAAACTCCGTTGCTTTATATAAAACTTCAGTTTCATCTTCTAATACGACGAAACCATGCGCAAACCCGGGCGGTACCCAAATTAAGTTCTTATTTTCGCTACTTAAAGTTACTCCATACCATTGACCAAATGTACTAGAGCACCTTCTTAAATCAACCGCTACATCAAACACACTTCCCTTGATTACGCGCACTAACTTACCTTGAGGTGAATTCAATTGATAATGCAGCCCTCTAAGCACTCCTTTTTGAGACTTAGAGTGATTATCCTGTTTAAAAGTGACCTTGTATCCAACTAATTCGTTGAATACTTTCTCGTTATAGCTTTCAAAGAAAAAACCTCTATCATCACCAAAAACCGTCGATTCAAACAGGGCAACATCACCAAGTGCTTTCTCTACAAGTTTCATTTTCCGTCCCTTAGTAAACTTTGAAGATAAAGCCCGTACGTACTACTTTTTATCTTTGAAGCGATTTGTTCAACCTGCTCTTTGGTTATCCAACCATTGTGAAGAGCAATTTCTTCTAAACAAGCAATTTTTAGTCCTTGCCGATGCTCAATCGTTTGCACAAACTGTCCAGCTTCAAGTAATGACTCATGCGTACCTGTATCGAGCCAAGCAAATCCTCTTCCAAGTAAACTTACGTTGAGATCACCTCTACTTAGGTAAGCTTTGTTTACATCGGTAATTTCGAGTTCACCCCTCGCGGAAGGCTTCAACCCCTTTGCTATGGAAATGACATCATTGTCATAAAAGTATAAACCTGTCACTGCGTAATGTGACTTGGGAGACTGAGGTTTCTCTTCAATCGATAGAACTTTACCATTAACATCAAAATCAACAACTCCAAAGCGTTCAGGATCAGTTACGTGATAGCCAAAAATGGTAGCTCCTGTAGTGGTTTGAGTCGCTAACTTCAATTTATCGGAAAAATGCTGGCCATAAAAAATATTATCGCCAAGAACCAAAGCGACATTATCGTTGCCTATAAACTCTTCACCTATGATGAATGCTTGCGCTAATCCATCTGGACTGGGCTGTACTTTGTAATCAATGGCTAAACCAAACTGACTACCGTTGCCTAAAAGGTTTTTATAGGCAGACAGATCACTTTCAGTGGTAATAACTAAAATATCCCGAATACCCGCAAGCATTAGCACAGATAAAGGGTAATAAATCATCGGTTTGTCATAAATAGGTAATAACTGTTTCGATACTCCAAGAGTTATGGGAAACAATCGAGACCCCGTTCCTCCAGCTAAGATTATCCCTTTATACTTACTCAAACCGTTTTATCTCCTAGTCTACTTAGTTCATATTTATGGTTAAGAACGTCTGACCACCACCATGAATTCTCTAAATACCACTGAACTGTTTTTTCGATTCCAGTCTCAAAAGATTCTATTGGCGACCAGTTTAGTTCTTTTGCAATTTTTGAAGCGTCTATCGCATATCGAATGTCATGACCCGGACGATCCTTAACAAATTCTATTAACTCAGAATAATTACCAATCCCATTTGGCTTCTCAGGCTTTAATCGCTCTAATACTTCACAAATCTTTTTTACTACTTCTAAATTTGTCTTTTCATTGTGACCGCCGATATTGTAAGTACTGTTTAACTTGCCATTTTTGAACACGGTAAAAAGTGCTCGAGCATGGTCTTCAACATACAACCAATCTCGAACTTGCGATCCATCACCATACACTGGAATCGGCTTACCAAAAACAGCATTTAGAATGACATGTGGGATCAACTTTTCGGGAAAGTGATAAGGGCCATAATTATTCGAACAGTTTGTTACGACTATCGGCAATCCATAACTTCGCCCCCATGCCCGGACCAAATGATCAGAAGCCGCTTTAGATGCAGAATATGGAGAGCTAGGGTCGTAGCTTGTCTCTTCAGTAAATAGCAACCCACTATCTGCTAAGTCACCATAAACTTCATCAGTAGAGACATGATGAAACTTAAACGTTTTTTTCAACTCTTCCGTTAAAGTACTAAAGTATTTTCTGGCGGCCTTTAATAACTGGAAGGTTCCTACAATGTTAGTATCTATAAACGCATCAGGAGCATCCAAACTCCGATCAACATGGCTTTCAGCGGCTAGGTGTATGATTCCTGTTGGCTGTTGCTGCTCTAAAATCTGGTCTAAAAGCTCACTATTGCAAATATCTCCCTTTACAAATTGATAAAGGCTGTTGCCTTCGACTTCTTTAAGAGAGTTTAAATTGCCAGCGTAAGTAAGCTTGTCTAGATTAATGACCGATATCTTTTCTTCTAATACCAAATATCTTATGAGAGCGGAGCCAATAAACCCTGCTCCCCCAGTGACTAATACTTTCATTTAATCCTACTTCAAATTATAGAGTGAACTATTTAGATTGTTCTCGTCGAAAGACGCCATAAAGAATTGCAGTAAAAACAGCAAACATGCCACCTAAGAATGTTGAAATAACAACAATAACGGCTCGCTTTGGTCGAGTTCTCTCTTCAGCCACTTTCGCACTACTAATCGTTTTTAATACATATTCATCACTAACATCTGCAAGCATTAATGTCTTTGACTGTTGTTCTAATAACTGATAAAAAATAGTTCTCATTTCAGCGATATTGGTTTCAGAAATTTGTTTTTCTAAATAACTAATTTTATTTCGCGCTTCTTTTTCATCAACTTCGCGCATGTAGTCATTAATGTCTTTAATAATTAAATCGACCCATTTTTTAGCAATATCAGGTGATTCGTGCTCAATCGAAATTTCAATAAAGCTGCTATTTTTGTCTTCAGCAACATTAATATGCAGCAAGAATTCAGCATAGAGAATCCAGCTAGAGGGAGGTGCTTCGGCATACTCTCCTTTCCACTTACCCGACTCACTATCGTAAACATCAGGGTTATATATAACTTTGCGAGTGTTTTTGTTCCACTTCTCAACGGCTAAAAGATCTTTTGCTAAATCATGTTTTTCAACAAAAGTTTCGATATAACCCCAAGTCGTTAAGACCTTAAGAGCAATATCAACTTTATCATCATTTCCGCCGCCACCAAGATCAATCCCAGCTATTGAAGCTAATCCTCCAAATTGACCGGCAATTTTAGACATAGAGTCACCAGCTTGGGAGTTTGGAGCAACGATTGCAGTTGAAGTATAGATAGGAGTTGCCAGAAGCGAGTAGGTTACCGAAAACGCAGCAAATAATACTACAACGACACTTATATACCACTTATATTGGAAAACTATTTTAATTAAATCCAACAACTCAATTTGCTTTTCTTCTAAGACGCTATTTTTAGTCATCCAATTATCTCTCTTATCTAAGCTGCAACCCTACTGTCAGACAGCTATCCGTTTTTAGGTCTTAAAACTTATACTTCCACTCAATGCCTAACGACTGTTTGTCTAAGGCACCTAGATTACTTATCACTTGCTCATCTCTAAAAATTCCCGTGTAGGTAAACTCGCCATATCCAGAGGTTTTCCAGTTCCATCGAACAATTATTTCAGAAAATTCCAGTTCGTTCGAAGAAACATAATTTCCACCTACTCCTGGGCGATCTTCATTATCCTGATTGATATTTAAATTAGAAAGTCGTATGACGAATTTTCCATAGTCTGTAGACTCATAAATCATCGAGAGGTGCTTTCCTACAGAATCGTTATCCAGAGTTGAGCCTATCGAACGGTCACGATAACGGTAACCAGTACTGTAAATAGAGTGCTCGTAGAGAACATTGTAACCTGTGAATGGTATACTAGGGTCATTACCATCTCCATCAACACTCGTATCAATAACTTCAAAATTTACGGTGATTGGGCTATCGTTAAATAGCAAAGGAAAACTTGCACCATACATCCAAGACTTTTTCGAAGGCATGTATCCGGCCTCATCTTCTCCAACGGTTTGAAAATATAAAGCTCCTGGAATCGATGTGAGTGGCCTCCAAGTTACGTCAATTCCCGCTAACTGATTTCCCGGTTCAGAAAACTCATCATCGCAGGTTAAGTTGCCTTCATCGCAGTTATCTAAACCAATTAACAAATCAGTAAACGAGTCGAAATTCTCGGGTCGACCGTCGCCTCCCCATTGTGCAGTTCGTCTTAAGCCAATCTCCAAACTTTGAAGTGGTTTAAAGGAAAGACTTAAACCTAAAAGTTTTGCATCATTGACCACTCGACTATCATCTAACATCCCAACAAACGAAGTTAAAGTCCAAGGTCCCATCCAACTTAACAAAGGCGTTTCAAATGGCTCAGAATAATTTCGTTGAAACATAAACGCAGGTGTTGGCTTGGCATTATTCGACATAATAATAGAATGTTGATAACCAGGCCCCCACCACTTCTCAATCTGTCCGATAGAAAATATCCAGTTTCCAGCAATGGCCGAAAAATAACTTCCATCAAATCGTTTGTCGTCTCCATCAATCGAGTCTGGAGATAAAGTTACTTCTAGATTCCACGCAAAATTATTGCTCATTCCGGTGACTCGCGTTGACAACTCTCTTTCACCTCTGGCCGAGTCACCAAAATATCGAAACATTTGATTTTCTTGCGAGACATTTGCGCGAATTTCAGAGTAATTGCTGTTTTTACCGGTTTCACTTCTGCCTTTACGCAGCACTCGAAAGTAAGTTGTATGATATTGTTCAGAAATATTATTTAATTTAACTTCACTCAAATCTTTGAGTATAGGCCCCCATGTTAACGGATAAGTTGAAACAGGAGATTTAATCACGCCTATATTCGCAAGAGTTTCAATATCCGCTCTTAGCCAAGCATCGTCGGTCTTGATGAAAGGCTCAGTTCGACCTGTTAGCGGCACACCAGTCAAAGTTAACCATAAACACATTAAGAAAAGTTTTTTCATAATCCCTAAAAATATCTAGTTTAATTAAGATTTAGTTAATCACTATTAAGTTTAAATTACAGTCGACTGATTGCTGCAGCTCCAAGTGCAAGCTGATAAATTATTTGACTGACTTGCGTCCACAGTGCTAGGTCATTAGTAGCATTAACATCCAGTGGAACTACGATCGTATCGCCAGGCTCAATTTCAACGCCAATCGCGTTAACCCAACCGGATCGGTAAGGGAGAACAACTGATCCATCTGCTTTGACGATATAAATTCGCTCATCATCAGATTTGTCAGTTTCACCTCCACTACGCTGAATGTATTCTTCAAAGGTTAAATAAGGGTCGAACAAATGCGAAGTTGGGTATTGAACCTCACCAACAACACTAACCTCCTGTCGGAATGCAGGTACAACTAAACTATCTCCGTCTTTTAAAATAACATCTTCAGACTTGCCGTTTAGAATCGACTCCATGTCAATAACCAGTCGTCCTAGAGCTTCTGTTGAGCCTAAGTTTTCAGAAAGCTGTTCAAGAGACGATAAATTTGCACTCTTGCCTACGTTAGACTGTTCTAACTGTGAGTTGGCAATATCGGCTTTCAGCTTTTCTTGAAGTTGTTGTAACTGTTTTTCTTCTCTTTCTTTTAATTCCGCTCGAGTAAATAACACAGCTTCAATATGAGCAAAATCAGAAAAGCCTCCAACACGTTTCATTAAATCGCGAAGCGTTTCTCCTTTTTTAATTCGGTAGACGCCCGGAAACTTCACCTCTCCTCTGACTTCAACAGTAGCAAACTCTCTGTATTCTGGTCTTTGGCGAACGTTGAGTACGTCTCGAGACTGCAGTTTAAATTGGTTATTCGTATCAGTTAGGTCAATAAAATGATGCTCGACTTTGGTATTTTCAGGATCGGCAAGAGAAATTCGGGTCACTTCACTGTTAAGGGAGTAGGCTGACTCTGCTAACCCCCCAGCCATTTCAATTAGCTCCCTTGCATTCATATTTACGGCCAATGGATAACGACCTGGAAAACGAACTAACCCTGATACCGACACTAACTTAGCACTGTGCCCTGCAGAAGCTTGCTTTTCTAATGCTTCAATTAAGGCCTCTAGCTGTTCATTGCGCTCTTCAGTAAAGCCGAGAACAATTAGTTCATCTTGAGGCTGTAGAACAGTATCAAAATTAGAACCTTTCTTTGCCATGGCTTGGTTGAGATTAACTACCTCTATGGTCAAGGTTCTTAACGGCAAAGTTTCTCGTACTAAAATGGCGCTATTTAACTGAGGGAGTGACTTTAAAGTATCAAGCGATCGCACAAGATCAGATACCCGTAACCCAGAACGCCAGGCCATTTGTTTTGGTCGATACACATGACCCGATAATTTAACCACACCGCGGCGCACTTCAACGCGTTGCTGAATGATCAAGGTATCGCCAGATTTGACCTTAACACTGGAAGATTGTGGCTGGTCAACTTGTAATGAAGTCGTAAACCCATTGTCGTCAATACGGGAAATTTGAGCTTCTTTAGAAAAGGCCGTTGCACTTAAACCTCCGGCTATTGCAACAGCTTCCTTAACGGTCGTTTCATTTTTCAATTCGTAAATTGCAGGACGTTTAACCGCGCCATCAACGGTGACGGTTGTACCAACAGGTGGAATGTAAATCACATCGCCGGGCATTAAGCGAGCATCATCACGTGTGTCACCTTTTAATAACAAATCATACAAATCGAGCGATGAAATGAGTTTGCCTTGACGTTTTAGTTGGATATTTCTAAGTGAGCCAATGTCATTAACACCACCACTCACAAATAACGCATTGGTCATGGTTGAAAGGGACGATACCGTGTAAGCGCCCGGTTTATAGACTTCACCCAAAACAAACACCTGAATCGAACGTAATTCACCCAGAGTGATACTCGCCTCTACCCCGATCATTTGTTGGTTTACGCGGCTTTTAAGCAGTTCTCGCGCAGCATCAAAAGTCAGGCCGGTCACCATAATCGGCCCCAACTCCGGGAAAGAAACCTGACCATTTCGGTCAACGGCTAGTGTCAATAGCTGATTGTTTTTGCCCAGCAATTGAACTTGAAAGGTATCACCCGGGCCAATTACATAGTTTGTAGGAACCGGTACATTTAAATTTGGAGTAAAAGTTTCGGGTTCGCCGGCAAATAACTCATAGCCGAAGGGTTTGACAGGCTCTTTCTCTTCAACTTGCTCTTGCTCCTGAAGTTGCTCAATCACTTTGGCTAATTGCTCTGGCGTCATTGCGGCAATTTGCTCTGGAGTAAACAACGACAGTGGGTTGTGCTGCTCCGCCGGTATCAGCAGTTGCTGTTCAGCTTGAGTCGATTTTCTCGCCGACAACTGAGTCAATTTATCACCTTCTGCAGACAAGCCGGCAGTCGCCGAGGTGTTACTTAGTTGTGTACATAAAGAATCCAGATCATAACCCGCCGCTTTCGCCATTTGTTTTTGTTGAGCGGTCGCATTAGCACACATCTGCTTTGCTTGTGATAGATCAACCGACGCTTGCGCTGCAGAACCGTTAACAAGGGAGAAACAAGATAGGAATAAAAATCCGATTTTAATAAATTTCATCATCTTTCGTCTTATTGTTTTGGTAAAGCTTTGGGCAATAAGTATACCCCAGCCATGCTTTAGACACGCTACCGCCCCTGATTTCAGGCTATCAGAGTGCCTAAAAGTGTGAAACACTTCTCAAAATTTGGTCGCTATTGTAAAGAAAGTCGACTTAATTTGAAATGAAAAATTCAATATTTTCTCGACCATTGTTCAATAATTAACCCTTGAAAATAGAGCCTCTAAAGGTTAGTGCTTACTTCTTTTAGGCTAACAGATAAACGTTGAGTCTTGCCTAAAATATTCAGCAGTAAAATAACTCTCTCTTCACCGTCGAGAGACTCAAAGATTGCTTGGATTCCTGCAAAGGGGCCGTCCACTAGACGTACCTTTTCACCCGCCTTTGGTAATTGCGAGTCAACGGTTTGGCTTGAAGCGCGACTCGAAACCCGGGTCTGAATTTCTTCGATGACTTTGGGCGAAACCTTTGCTGGCTGTCCGTTAAAGCGCACGTAGTCACGGACACCACGCGTCGAACGCACCGATGCAACAGGCTGGTGTTTGCTGCTAGCCACAAATACATACCCCGGAAACATCGGCTCTTCTCGGCAAACTCTTTTGCCACGGTTAACTCTCTCAACTAACAATTGAGGAGCAAAAACGTCTAAAGATTGGTTTTGGAGGTGCTCTATTGCTCGAGTTTCTTGTTTAGGTTTCGTCGCCACGAGGAACCATTGCCGCTCTTGACAGTCTTGTTCGACCATAAGGGCTCCTTTTACTTCGAGCTTGAAATGATGGCTGAGTGAGCTTCAGCAGCACGGTTAGCCGCGGTGGCTTGCTCTAAAACCTGAAAAAAATGCAGATTCTTCTGATTCAAACTATCAATCAGTCCACTCACGCCCTTATCTTCGATTGTTCCTTGATAAAAGTCCCGTTTCATATAGGTGTAACGAATCCCTTGAAAACGAATATCACGAAACAGCCACTGGCCATCCTTTTTAGCGATGCTGATATCGACAGGAATATCTGGAGCATAATCGAGCACAATATTTATTCTTAGCCATCCTTTATCTTCAGCTTTGTTGAGACTAACGTCCGTCAACTCAACCGGTTGACCATCATAATACGAATAGGCTTCTAAGAAGTAACGCAACATAGTGGTTCGGAAAGCTTGGTTCAACGCTACTTTGTCATTAGATGCTATCGACTCCCAATGGGTTCGACCTATCATAGCCAATAAGGTTGCATCAATGTCCCAGTGATTCAAAATGTACTCTTCAGCCAGCGGGACTAAGGTGTCTAAATTTTTATAGTTTTCAGGGTTTTCCCGAAGTTTTGAGAATACTTCGTTTAAACGCTGATCAAAAAAGGCTTTCGGAGTTTGCTCCGCAATCAACAATGAAGGCGTGAAAATCAATATAAGAAGCAACGTTTTTAGAATCAAATTACGCATAAGTTCTCTGTCTATATCAATGAGAGACTGACGGGTATTTTCGGTCTCTAAAACTGCGGCGAATTGTACCACAAAGTCTTAAATAATAGGTGGTTAATTCACCCATAATTACCTGACACGCTTAGAAGTCAGTGATCAGCAAAAGTTCTGATTTGGCAGCAAACTCTGGGTATTCTTGGTTCGAATTGTGACTGATTAATCAAAGGTTAAAGAAACATCTAAATTGGCAATAGTGAGTGGTTATTTTTACTGGGCTTTTGAAAACACAGGAACGAGCGAGTAAGTTCGGGTTCCGAGCCACGAAAGTCTGTCGCCAGCAGGCGAAACCTGCAATTAAGGATTAGCGCTTACATTTAAGTTGCAAATCGCGTTTCGCCCGAAGGCGACTCACTTTTATCTCGAGCGATAAAAGTAAGCAAAAACGCAATGGTTTTCCGCGACTTTGAGTCAGCCTGTGACTGAACAACTCGACTGCGGACGGCGGCATGGAAGCCGGCGTCAATCGGCTCCGCTCAGGACGAGCGTAGACGATGGCGCAACAAGAGATGTGAAGACACAGGGTACCCGCAAAGGCTGACTCACAGGAGCACAGATTTTTTTCAGTCTTTTGTATCGCCTGACAAAAGACTGTCGCCAGCAGGCGAAACCTGCAATTAAGGATTAGCGCTTACATTTAAGTTGCAAATCGCATTTCGCCCGACGGCGACCTTCTTTGGCAGGAGCACCAAAGAAGGCAAAATGCCCTCCGCTCCAATGACTAGCCCTTCGGGTACCGAGTGTCAACAGCCCTCTTTCGGTCACCGTTCACTAGGCTCTTCCTGAGCCGAGCGAACTTGAAGCAACTTCCCTGTTGCTTCATTACCGCGAGGTCTATCGTCACTCGCTGCGTCACAGTCGCTTTACTCAACCTCAACATAGAACGCATTCTTCCGCGACTTTGAGTCAGCCTGTGACTGAACATCTCGACTGCGGACGGCAGCATGGATGCCGGCGTCAATCGGCTCCGCTCAGGACGAGCGTAGACGATGGCGCAACAAGAGATGTGAAGACACAGGGTACCCGCAGGGCTGACTCACAGGAGCACAGATTTTTTCCGGGCTTTTGTATCGTCTGACAAAAGGCCGTCGCCAGCAGGCGAAACCTGCAATCAAAGATCAGCGTTTAAATTAAAAGTCGCGTTTCGCCCGACGGCGACCTTCTTTGGCAAGAGCACCAAAGAAGGCAAAGTGCCCTCCGCTCCAGTGACTGGCCCTTCGGAAACATCAAGTTGAGAACACAGAAGGCGACGGGATTCGCGACTTTGAGTCAGCCTGTAACTGAACATATTGACTGCGGACGGCGGCATGGATGCCGGCGTCAATCGGCTCCGCTCAGGACGAGCGTAGACGATGGCGCAACAAGAGATGTGAAGTCACAGGGTACCCGCAGGGCTGACTCACAGGAGCACAGATTTTTTTCAGTCTTTTGTATCGCCTGACAAAAGACTGTCGCCAGCAGGCGAAACCTGCAATTAAGGATTAACGCTTTCATTTAAGTTTCAAATCGCATTTCGCCCGACGGCGACCTTCTTTGGCAGGAGCACCAAAGAAGGCAAAATGCCCTCCGCTCCAATGACTAGCCCTTCGGGTACCGAGTGCCAACAGCCCTCTTTCGGTCACCGTTCACTAGGCTCTTCCTGAGCCGAGTGAACTTGAAGCAACGTCCCTGTTGTTTCATGACCGCGAGGCCTATCGTCACTCGCTGCGTCACAGTCGCTTTACTCAACCTCAACATCGCACGCATTCTTTCGCGACTTTGAGTCAGCCTGTGACGGAACATCTTGACTGCGGACGGCGGCATGGATGCCGGCGTCAATCGGCTCCGCTCAGGACGAGCGTAGACGATGGCGCAACAAGAGATGAGAAGTCACAGGATACCCGCAAGGGCTGACTCACAGGAGCACAGATTTTTTTCAGTCTTTTGTATCGCCTGACAAAAGACTGTCGCCAGCAGGCGAAACCTGCAGAATCAAGTGGTAGAAAAGCTAAACTTAAAACCAAGGTACAAAAAGATATCGGAGCCCAACTTCGTTGGTTCTCATCCGAGAACGATTGTGCAAGAGATAAAATGGTAGGCGCGACTTTCTAACAAAATTCATCGGATTATCTCCGGCGTCCCGCCTTCGACCTGCGAGCAGGCCGTCGTCGCCAAGCTCCGACGTTCAAAACTGTTCCAGACAGTTTTGTCGACCAACTTCGTTGGTTCTCATCCGAGAACGATTGTGCAAGAGATAAAATGGTAGGCGCGATCGGATTCGAACCAACGACCCCCACCATGTCAAGGTGGTGCTCTAACCAACTGAGCTACGCGCCTATTGAGAAGGACTCTCAAAAGAGGCGCGTATCTTACCCACTCATTTTAGGCGTTGCAAGCTCTTTTTTGAGGCTTTTGGGTATTTAATCTCTATAGCCATTGGGGTTTTGCGATTGCCACCGCCAAGCATCGGCGAGCATTTCTTCTAGGCCTCGAGTGGCTTTCCATTCAAGTTCTCTATTGGCCAGTGATGGATCCGCCCAACATTCAGCGATATCACCTGCTCGCCGCTCAATAACTTGATAAGGTACTTTCTTTCCGGTAACGGCTTCAAACTCTTTGATAATATCCAGAACCGAATATCCGTTACCTGTACCTAGATTGAATGTACATGTTCCAGAAAAGTTCTCTAGACGCGAAACGGCATTGACGTGCGCTGCAGCTAAATCTTCGACATGAATATAGTCCCGCACCCCCGTACCATCTGGCGTTGGGTAATCATCTCCAAACACAGATAACTGAGCCAGCTTGCCGACCGCGACTTGAGTGACATAGGGTAATAAATTATTCGGAATTCCTGCCGGATCTTCGCCAATTAAGCCGCTTTGATGAGCGCCAACTGGGTTGAAATAACGAAGCAATACAATCGTCCACGCAGGATCAGAGGCTTGCAGATCTTTCAAAATATTTTCAACCATCAACTTACTTGCACCGTATGGATTGGTGGTGCTGGTCGGAAAACTTTCGGTGATGGGTACGGAAGCCGGATCGCCATAAACGGTAGCGGAAGAAGAAAACACCAATGACTTGCAGCCGTGTTCAGCCATCACCTGACATAAGGTAATGGTGCCACTGACATTGTTGTCATAATAAGTCAGCGGAATTTCATTAGATTCTCCCACCGCTTTAAGTCCGGCAAAATGGACGACTGACTGAATATCATGCTGAGAAAAAATCGAGTTGAGCAAAGATTTATCTCGTATATCACCCTCAACAAATTCAGGCTTTTGATTAGTAATTTCTTCGATTCGCTCAAGCACAGCCAGACTTGAATTGCTTAAATTATCCAAAATTAAAACATCGTGTCCTTGCTGTAGAAGCTGACAAACCGTGTGGCTTCCGATATATCCTGTTCCACCGGTCACTAATACTTTACTCATCGTCCTTGATATCCTTTACCGTTTCATTGTTAACCTTCGATTATCAATATAAGCATCGCACTTGTCGTTGCGCGAATTGCCTAATTATCGATAAGCTTGATCTCGAATGCTATTAATTCTATCACGAATCTTCGCGGCTTCTTCAAACTCTAAATTCTTAGCACAATTCATCATCTCTTTTTCGAGCTGCTGAATTTCTTTTTCCGCTTGCGCCGGTGTTAACGCTTGATATTTACCCTTTTTGTCTGAAACTTTCGCTAACCGAACCTTGCCTTGTTTGCTTGGTCCTCCCAGCTCCATCACATCGGCAATGGCACGTTTAACACTTTGTGGCGTTATTCCATTGGCTTCATTAAAGGCCTGCTGAACTTCACGACGGCGATTGTTTTCATCGATGGCTTTTTGCATCGATTTAGTGATGCGGTCACCGTATAAGATGGCTTTACCGTTAAGGTTTCTAGCGGCACGACCGATGGTTTGTATCAGTGATCGCTCGGAACGTAAAAAACCTTCTTTATCAGCATCTAAAATCGCAACAAGTGACACCTCGGGCATGTCTAATCCCTCGCGCAATAAGTTAATACCGACTAACACATCAAACTCTCCCAAACGCAAATCACGGATAATTTCCATTCGCTCAACTGTGTCGATATCAGAGTGTAAATATCGAACTTTAATATCGTGTTCCATTAAGTAATCGGTGAGGTCTTCTGACATTCGTTTGGTTAACGTGGTGACTAATACTCGCTCGCCCTGTTCTATTCGCAGATGAATTTCAGACATTAAGTCATCGACTTGAGTCGATACCGGCCTCACTTCGACTTGCGGGTCGAGTAGTCCGGTTGGTCGAACAACTTGCTCAACAATTTGTCCGGAATGTTCTTGTTCATAATTTGCAGGCGTTGCCGACACGAAAATAGTCTGCGGAGCAAGGCGTTCAAACTCTTCAAACTTCAACGGCCGATTATCCAACGCAGACGGCAATCGAAAGCCATAATTAACCAAGGTTTCTTTACGCGATCGATCGCCTTTAAACATGGCTCCAATTTGCGGAACCGTGACGTGAGATTCATCGATGATCAACAAGGCATCATCCGGTAGATAGTCAATCAAGGTAGGCGGCGCTTCGCCCTCGGCACGGCCCGATAAATAGCGAGAATAATTCTCGATCCCCGAGCAATAGCCAAGTTCCATCATCATCTCAATGTCAAACTTCACTCGCTGTTCAATCCGTTGCGCCTCAATAAGTTTGTGTTCTTTTTCATAGAAAGTAAGCCGATGTTTTAACTCATCTTTGATCGATTCAATAGCATCTAAGACGGTTTGCCGACCAGTAACATAGTGGCTCTTAGGAAAAATAGTTGCTCGGGTAAGTTTCTTAATTACCTCTCCCGTTAGCGGATCAAACTGGCTGATTGACTCAATTTCTTCGTCAAATAGCTCGACTCTTATGGCATCACGCTCAGATTCTGCCGGAAATACATCAATCACATCACCGCGAACTCGGTAGGTCGCTCGCTGCAGTTCAAGATCGTTTCGCGTGTACTGAAGTTCAGCCAGTCGGCGTAACACACCGCGTTGATCAATTTCGTCGCCAACCTTTAAGTGCATCACCATCGAATGGAATTTCTTAGGATCGCCCAAACCGTAAATGGCAGAAACCGATGCCACAATAATGGCGTCTCTGCGCTCTAGTAAAGCTCGTGTTGCAGACAAGCGCATCTGCTCAATGTGATCATTGATCGAAGCATCTTTTTCGATAAATGTATCCGTTGTCGGCACATAGGCTTCCGGCTGATAGTAATCATAATAAGACACGAAATATTCCACGGCATTATTCGGGAAAAACTCTTTCATTTCTCCGTAGAGTTGCGCAGCCAAGGTTTTGTTCGGGGCCATAATCAATGTGGGGCGCTGAGATCGAGCAATCACATTGGCCATGGTATAAGTCTTACCTGAACCGGTCACCCCGAGTAGGGTTTGGTGCGATAAACCATCGTCGAGCCCTTCTAACAAGAGCTCTATGGCTTTTGGCTGGTCCCCAGCTGGAGCAAAGGGCGTGTTGATCTTAAAGCTTTGCGACATGAAATTTCCAACGTTGAGGCCGAAATAGAGGTAAATTATATCGAAGGCAACGGTTATCTGCGAGTCACTGAGGGCTTAAGTCAGTGATTTCATGAACAAATTCCAAGCATCTTTGGTGATTCGCTGTCCAATTTTAGTTTTTTTTAACTTTTTCGGGATTTGAGTGTTGACCCTTACGATTTGTTCTTATAATATTGCGCTCCGTTCCGAGAGGGACGGGATTATTCCCCCTTAGCTCAGCTGGTTAGAGCGACGGACTGTTAATCCGCAGGTCCCCCGTTCAAATCGGGGAGGGGGAGCCAAATACTGAAAGGCCGCGCAAGCGGCCTTTTTTTGTTTTCAGGCCCGAATTATTTACAGCCGTTAGTTATTTTCAGATCAATTATTTTCAGATCCTATTTATGTTCAGGACCGAATTATTTCAAGACAATCTGAGTCTGTCGCCTTTAGCATCCATATCTAAAATCCACACGTCTTTCGCTAGCAAACTAAGAATAACGAATCAGCCCATTTTAATTGCATGAAATACATCTAAATGAGTGAAGTACATCTAACTGCTTAAAATTCCAGGGTATCTGCGGCGCAATGAGCCTGTTGATAAAGCCAACTAAGTTTTTGAAAGTGTGAGTATTAAACACAATCAGTCTGTGAGCTTGCTCCAATTTGCTGGTATAGTCTCGACCTTTAGACGTTAAACTCTTCAATTTATGAAAGCAAAAATTAAGCGTTTTATCGCGCCAGTTCTCATCACACTGATCTGTGCACTCGTTGCGCTGCTGCCACACAGCTTACTCGAGCAGCTAATTTTTGAGCGTAGCACCATCTTAAATGGCGAAGCCTGGCGATTACTCACCGCAAATTTATTGCACTCCAATGGTTACCACCTATTACTTAATATGGGTGGGTTATGGGTTATCTGGTATTTCTACTACGATCTGTGCCAGCCGAAGTGGCATCCTCTTCTGGTAATACTTACCATGTTGGGCACAACGTCCCTACTACTGGCATTTTCACCCGAGATGCAACGATATGTCGGGCTCTCTGGAGCACTACATGGAATCATCGTGACGTTTGCAATGATTGATTTCAGATACAATCGCGCTATTTCCATTGCGGTATTAATTGCGGTGGCTAGCAAACTTACCTTTGAACAAATGTATGGTGGGTCAGCTTCCTTAGAGTCACTGATTAACGCGCGCGTTGCCGTAGACTCTCACCTCTGGGGAGCACTTTCAGGTGCCATCATTGCCCCATTGATGATTAAGCTAAATAAAGACGAAAGCTCACAATAGCAGCGCCACTGCTACGAATGAACTGAGGATAACTTGATTGGATCCATAGCTGATCATAGATAGACGAACAACTTGAACAATCTATCTATGATCACCATTGAATTACGACTTAGAAAACCGCCGTATCAAGGTTCGCGTTGATGCATCGACTGATGAGTCATCATGACTCGCATAGGTTAAACTCTTCGCAATATTTTTGCCAAGTTCGACCCCAAACTGATCAAATGCATTAATTCCCCATATAACACTTTGTACGAAAACTTTATGCTCATAAAGGGCAATCAGTTTACCAAGCATTGAGGGTGACATTTCATCAAGCACAATGGTTGTCGACGGTCGATCTCCAGGACACTGCTTCGCAGAGTCAACGGTTTCATCGGTACCCGTCATCAACGCTCGAGATTGCGCTAAACAGCTGCGAAAAGCGACATCGTCTTCAAAAGACACAGCCTTTTCTGGCACCGCAATAAACTCAAGATAGCTATTATGTTGGCTTTGATGCACCAGTTGCATAAATGCATGCTGAGCGTTCAGCCCGAGCTGGCCAAACAAATAAGGACACGTTGAATAGTCGAGCGACTCTCCTTGCAAGGTAACAGCCTTACCGTTTGACTCCATTTCAAGTTGCTGTTGGTAATCGGGAAAGCGAGCTAAGCTATGGTGATAAGGCAGCGTAATAAAAACAGAGTGCTTCAAAAAATTAATGTTCCATATTTGAACCATAGCCAGCAGCACGGGTAAGTTTTGCTTTAACGGTGCATTACAAAAATGCTTATCCATCGCCTCTCCGCCGCTCAAGAACTCATCGACTCGCTCATTTCCGAGTGCAATTCTTGCGACCAAACCCACCGAAGACCAAATTGAATAGCGCCCCCCAATAAAATCCCAAATCTTAAATTGCCTCTCTGGAAGAATTCCAAAAGCAGTCATTGCCGATTCATCGACGGCAACCCCCGCAAAATGTTTTGCCCACTCAGTTTCAGAGACCTTTCGTTTCAGCGCTTGAATGGCTAGTTGAGCATTGGCTTGTGTTTCCCAAGTGGTGAATGACTTCGAGCATAAAATAAACAATGTTTTCTCTAAGTCGACAGAATTTAATAACTGCGCGATATGTTGATAATCGACATCGCTAAGGCAATGCACCGTTAAGTTCGGCTGAACATGGTGCTCGAAAGCTTCTAATAATAATCGAGGCCCCAAGTCTGATCCACCGATGCCAATATTGATGATGGTATCAATCGTTTGCCCGGTGGCTCCCCTGACTTTCTTTTGACGAAGCTGCTCGGCAAAACGAGAAGCTTTTTCACGCGCAGCTAGAACGTCAGCATATTCAGTAAGTTCACTCGAAGAGCTGCGTAGCAACGTGTGTAATACAGCTCGATCTTCCGTGGTGTTGATCCGTTCGCCGTTGAACATAGACTTTATCTTATCTTCAAGACCACGTGCTTGCGCTAAGTTCAATAACTCATCTACCACGTCAGAAGTGATTTTGTTCTTAGAAAAATCAATCGTGATGCCGTCATGCGATTGTGACAACTGTGATGGTCGAACATCATCGAATAAATCGACGGTACGACGTTTACCCAGTTCCTCAGCCATATCGATTAGCTGGCTGGGCCATTGAAATGTGTTCATGTCAGTCCCCTGTAAATCGTTATTTCATTAACTGCCAGTGGCTGACTTTGTGTTTGAATTAATTTTCATAATTATAATATCCTTATAGGATCCAAATATTCTACGAAATACACAGAATAATTGACAGTCATTCCATAGAATTTAATTGAATCAATGGGAGCCTAACTCCCTTACTTTTTGCCAGACTAATTACTGCCGCCTTATCCATGCGACACATCTAATCGTGACAGCCGACTCTAGTTAAAGCAGGTCTTTTTAAACAATAAAACCCATTTAAACAATCTAGCCCAGTGAAAACAATCAAGACATGCTAAGTCATTAAACGTAGCTTAACGCCCAAAATCATCGTTGAAGCGCATAATATCGTCTTCATCAATAATTTGACCAGTCTGTACTTCAATTAATTCGAGTATCTCGTTACTCGGGTTGCTCAATCGATGTACAACTCCACAAGGAATAAAGGTCGACTCATTAGTGTTTAATTGAAACTCTTCGTCACCTCGAATAACCGACGCTACCCCACTCACAAGGATCCAGTGTTCGGAACGATGTTGATGCGATTGTAGTGATAGTCGACTGTGAGCATTGATCGATAATCGCTTTACTTGAAAATGCGTTCCAGTGGCAATAACTTCAAAATATCCCCATGGTCGAAACTGGCGTCGATGATGCAGTAATTGAGAGTGCTCTTTCTGTGCAAACTGTTTAAACGTCGTTTTATCTAACCCTAATTTATCTCCGACATACACGCAGTCTTGAGTCACGACAATAAGCTGATTCTTAATGCCATGAGTGACAACCAAAGCCTCATCGGAATAAACTACGTTATTGCGCGACTCAATATTTTCGACCGGCCCATGCACTCGGTTACCCAAATCATCAACCGGCCATTGATGGCTGTAATTCAACCAAGTACCGCTGTCTTGCCATTCACAATTTAGTTCAAGCATTCGACACTCGACGTTCATTTGACTCAACTCATCGACTTTTTCCATCACGAAGTAGTCAACGGATATATTTTTAACCTTCTTATAATCATCCACTGGCAATCGCAAAAACTCCAAGTCTTGTGCAGCATTTTGTACAGCAGATTCGATTAACGCTTTGAAATGGGAATCAATCGAGTTAAGTATAGAAGCCCAGTGTTCAGTCGAGCAGGCATAGACTCCCGAGTTCCAAAACCAACCTTCTTCTTTAACTAGAGTTTCAGCTCGTTCCAGCGGTGGTTTCTCTATGAATGAAATCACCGAACGGGTTCCAGATTGATTAATAGGATTATCGAAGTGATCACCTTGTGTTTTCATGTATCCGAATTGATTGCTTGGTTCGCTAGCACGTACACCTAACAACCCCACAGTAACGCTGGTCGAAGAAGCAATCAGAGAGTTCACTAGCGTTAGAAGCGTTAATACAAACTGTTTTGAATCATCCAGTTCATGATCGGCAGGAAGCAAAATACACTGTGCGTCACCCCATTGCTCCTTTGCCCACATGACTGCAGAACTAAAGGCAGCAGCAGTGTTTCTTTCAATCGGCTCGATAATCAGCGCCGAGAGTTTACAATTGAGTTCGAGCGCTTGTTGAGCCACTAGAAAACGATGTCGATGGTTTGCGACAACCACAGGAGGCACCACACGAGAATCCAACTCAGCTAAGCTTTGGCACCGTTTCAAAGTACTTTGATAAAGACTTTCGCTGTCCGCTTCGAGTTGTAAAAATGGCTTTGGGTAATCTTGCCTCGATAAAGGCCACAAACGTGTACCACGTCCACCCGCCAGAACAATAGGAACAATTTTTGTCATAACTTTTCTTATGAATTCTTATGATTTCTTACGATTTCTTTAAACGATTTCTTTAAACGATTTCTTCATAAAATTATTACTACCCCTCATGCTACCAACTTTTCTATTACTCTTTTAAAATATTACTCTTTTAAAATATTACTTTTTTAAAATATTACTCTTTTAAATTTTCTATTGGGCGGAAAGCTAAAGAAAGCCTTCTCTCTTGATACATGATTCAAACACAATACGATGTGTTCCAAACGCGATAAATATCGACTGGCTTGTAGCCAAGAGCTAGCTGCCTAGCCCTTGGTCATAGAGTGTCAGATTTATAACTTTAATAGATGTTGATTTTTCTCTAAGGTTGCCCTACCGATACCCTTTACATCGAGAATTTGCTCCACTCGCTTAAACTTACCGAGCTTGTTACGAAGCTCAATTATTGCCTGCGCTTTTTTAATTCCAACGCCATTAAGCTTTTGAGCAATTTCTTCCGCAGAGGCTTTATTCAAATAAACGACTTGAACCTTCGCTTCTACCTTGGCTAGTTGAGACTGTTTTGATAATGTTTTATTTGGCAATGCATTCGTTGACGACTCATTAGCCTCGACAGCGGTGACAAAAAAACTCATTGCAGAAATAAAAAGCGTTATTTTTAGAAGTACTGCGTAAAAAAATGATTTCATAATTATCTCCTTTAATTAATCATTTAAATCATCATTGATGGTTCATCTACTTAAACGTATAAACGTTACTCCATAAAGTAGACCGCAGTATTCTAGTTGCGTAACTTTACGCCTTCAATGTGTCTGCAATAGATTCAGTAATTTCGCACAAGGTTTGAAGCGGTTGACTCGATTGGGTAATTGGACGACCGATCACCAAATAATCTGAACCGTTAATTATTGCTTGATCAGGCGTCATCACTCTCGTCTGATCATCTTTCGCCGACGTTGCCAATCGTATTCCAGGCGTTACTAACTTAAAAGCCTGTCCAAGTGCACTTTTTAATGTCTGGGCTTCTTGAGCAGAACAAACGACACCGTCAAGACCACAGTCTCGTGTTAATGTTGCTAGTCGCAATACCTGTTCATCTAGGTTTCCGCTCACACCAACTTGATGTAACTCCGGTTCTGACATACTGGTTAACACCGTGACAGCAATGAGTAACGGAGCATCGTCACCAAAGCTTTGTAACGACTCTTTGGCCTTACTCATCATTTTTTCGCCGCCGCTGGCATGAACATTAACCATCCAAACGCCCAAATCAGCAGCTGCACGACATGCTTTCGCTACTGTGTTTGGGATATCGTGAAACTTAAGATCGAGAAAAACGTCATACTGGCGCTCAACTAATGCTTTAACAAAATTAGGACCGAAATGAGTAAACATTTCTTTTCCGATTTTTAAGCGACACATTTTAGGATCGAGCTGATCGATGAGCGCTAGCGCTTCTCTCTCATTATCAAAATCTAAAGCGACCACAATAGGTGACAAACTGAAAGACAAAACTACTCTCCTTCTAAACCAACAACTGGTTTAACTGAACTCCAGCTTTTACAGCTCGGGCATTGCCAAAATAAAGCTTTACTTCCAAAGCCACAATTTAAACAACGGTAAGCTGCTTTCGACTGATAAGATCGATTAACAATATCAAATAAAATTTCAAGACTGGGCCGAGCACTCGGTTGAGCATGCTCGATATGCATTTCTATTAACTTCAATAACCCTTTTAGCGACGGCTTTTGTTGCAATTGTTGAGCAATAAAATCGGCGGCAACACGATCGCCTTTTTGCTTACGCAGTATTTCAGCATAGGCCAACACAACCGTAGGACTCTCTCCAGATTCAAGAGAATTTTCTAAAAACGACTGATACCCTTTCGTATCACCAAGCTGCTGATAGGTCGCGGCAACTCGTTCAATAATCTCAGGAACAAACGCTGAATTCTGTTTAATCATTTCTCGGTAATATTTAATCGCCTGCTTAAATTGGCCTTGATTAAACGCAATATCACTTCGAATAATGTTTGCTCGAATACAATTGGGATCAAACTGCAAAGCACGTTTCAATGAGACCATCGCAGGCTTCGAGTCGCCTTGTTGTATTTGTTTCTCAGCCAGCTCACAATAGAAATGAGCAATCTCTGGAGCATGATCTTGATGATCAACTGATTGCAGCTGCTCAGCAACCGTGACCGCTTGTTCCCAGTCTTTCGTTTGCTGATAAATAAACATGAGCTGCTGAAGACTCACCGCTTTATGCTTAGGTTCGGTGCGTAATTCTTTAAAGATGCTCTCGGCGCGATCAAAAAGCCCAGCAGCCATATAGTCTAGGCCCAACTCAAGCAGAGACAAATTGCGAACTTCGGGACTCAATGAGGGGCGAGCGATTAGGTTTTGATGCAATCGAATCGCACGATCAACTTCTCCACGCTTTCGAAATAAATTCCCTAACGCGAGATGCGTCTCAACCGTCTCTGAGTCAACTTCCAGCATTTTAACAAAGGTGTCGATGGCTTTATCAGGCTGTTCATTCAACAGATAGTTAAGACCCACGAAGTAACGACGTGACAGGCCTCCTTCGCTACTACTCGTCGACTTTCTCCCTCGTCGCCCCAGCCGATAACCGCTGATCGCAGCGATTGGTAGCATTAGAACAACCAGATAGAACAACACGTCGCTCATCAATAATCGTCTCGTAATGGTAATGCTCTTAGGTTCTCAAGCTCCTGCTTTTTTTGCTCTAATCTTTTCTCGAATTGACGGGCCCGAAATTTGTGTTTGACCAATGAGGAGCTCAAAACCAGAAGCCCAATCGCGATACCTATGATTAAGCTGGCTAAAATGATGAAAGACAAAGGGATATTCGACTCACCGATAAAATAAGACAGAACAACGTCTTGATTGTTTTGGGCGAAAAATAGCAACGACACTGCGCACACCACAATCATCAGTAAAATAGTTAATAAGCCGCGCAAGTGACACCTCCCCTAAATACTCGAATGCCAATTTTCAGGCATAAAAAAAGGCAGGTCAATGACTGCCTTTGAAAACCCTTAGATTTCTTCATTGCTGCTCTTGAAGACTCTCATTAACTCGATCACGTAACTCTTTACCGGGTTTGAAATGGGGAACGTATTTTCCAGCTAACGTCACAGCATCCCCTGTCTTAGGGTTACGGCCGGTACGCGGGGCTCGAAAATGCAAAGAAAAACTACCGAAGCCGCGAATTTCAATACGTTCGCCTCGAGCCAAAGCTTGCGCCATGTGCTCTAAAAGGCTTTTCACCACCAACTCAACATCTTTTGCTGATAATTGCGTCTGATGGGCGGCCAAACGCTCTATGAGTTCTGATTTGGTCATGCTAAAACCCGTTTTCCTTGTTATTCAAAAGGTTATGTAACACATAAGATAGTACAAAACGGGATAAGAGATCAAAAAAAAATGCACTTAATCAATGGATTAAGTGCATTTAATCTCAATTACAGATGCAATTAAGCGTCTTGTTGGTCCATTTGCTCTTTTAACAAATCACCAAGAGTCGCTGGAGCGGCATCATCAGACTGCTCTTTGCTGAACTCTTTAATCGCTTTTTGCTCTTCTGCATGATCTTTTGCTTTGATAGACAAGTTGATTACACGGTTCTTACGGTCAACACCGATGAACTTAGCTTCAACGTCATCACCAACGCTTAAGTGCTTAGAAGCATCTTCTACACGCTCTGCACTGATTTCAGAAGCGCGTAAGTAACCTTCTACATTATCAGAAAGCTCGATTTTAGCGCCTTTAGCGTCAACTTCGATAACTTTACCATTTACGATGGCACCTTTAGAGTTCGATGACATGTAACCTGAGAAAGGATCTTCATCAACTTGTTTGATACCAAGAGAGATACGCTCACGCTCAGCGTCAACAGCCAATACAACCGCTTCAACTTCGTCGCCTTTCTTGAAGTCACGTACCGCTTCTTCACCAGGCAAGCTCCAAGAGATGTCTGATAAGTGAACAAGGCCGTCGATTCCACCGTCTAAACCGATGAAGATACCGAAATCAGTGATAGATTTGATTTTGCCTTTAACACGGTCGCCTTTGTCTTGTTTAGACGCGAACTCATTCCAAGGGTTTGCTTTGCATTGTTTGATACCAAGAGAGATACGACGACGCTCTTCATCAATATCCAATACCAAGACTTCAACTTCATCGCCCAAGTTTACCACTTTGCTTGGGTGAATATTCTTGTTAGTCCAGTCCATTTCAGACACGTGAACAAGACCTTCTACGCCTTCTTCGATTTCAACGAAGCAGCCGTAATCAGTCAAGTTAGTTACACGACCGAAAATGCGAGCACCTTCAGGGTAACGACGTGCGATATCTACCCATGGGTCTTCACCTAGTTGCTTAAGACCTAAAGATACACGTTGCTTATCTTTGTCGAACTTCAATACTTTAACGTTGATTTCATCGCCTACTTGAACGATTTCAGAAGGATGTTTAACACGCTTCCAGCTCATATCAGTGATATGAAGAAGACCGTCAACACCGCCTAAATCAACGAATGCACCGTAATCAGTCAAGTTCTTAACGATACCTTTTGCTTCTGCGCCTTCAGTTAGCTTAGCTAACAACTCATCGCGCTCAGCACTGTTCTCGTCTTCGATAACGCTACGACGTGAAACAACAACGTTGTTGCGTTTCTGATCTAATTTGATGACTTTAAATTCTAGCTCTTTGTTTTCTAAGTGAGCAGTGTCACGTAACGGACGAACATCAACCAAAGAACCTGGTAAGAAGGCTCGGATTTTGTTGATTTCAACAGTAAATCCACCTTTAACCTTGCCAGTGATAACACCGTAAACTTTCTCGCCAGCTTCGTGGGCTTTTTCAAGCTCTTTCCAAGTTTCGAAGCGCTTCGCGCGTTCACGAGAAAGACGAGTCTCACCAAATCCATCTTCAATTGCGTCTAAAGCAACTTCTACGGTGTCGCCAACTTCAACTTCTAACTCACCCGATGCATTGGTGAATTGGTCACGTGGGATAACACCTTCAGATTTCAGGCCTGCGTTCACAGTAACCATTTCGCTATCGATAGCAACAACAGTACCTGTGATGATCGCGCCTGGACGCATTTCTACTTCTTGAAGACTTTGCTCAAACAATTCTGCGAAATTTTCGCTCATTACCAGATTCCTAGATTGTTTAGCCAAATATTTATGGCTGTATTTCGTCCAGTTTTGTCAAATCCTGAAAAACCGGGTCTATTAAAAAACTCACCATCATCCGTGCGGCAAGAATGAACTTTTCCGTAAAAAAGCCGTCTACTCGATTCAGTTAGCCGAGCTTTTTCTTTGTATATTCAACTACTTGGGAAAACACTTCGTCTATTGATAACGTTGAGCTATCAACGACAAAAGCCCCCTCTGCGGGTACCAAAGGTGCCACAGAACGGGTGCGGTCACGCTCATCGCGTGCTTTTATGCTTTCCAGAAGGGCGCATAGACTAGCACTTATTCCTTTCTCTTTCAACTGCTTAAAGCGCCTATTGGCGCGGGTTTCAGCGCTAGCGGTTAGGAAAATTTTCACTTCGGCTCGGGGAAACACAATGGTGCCCATATCGCGACCATCGGCCACCAATCCAGGCGCCACTTGAAAGTCGCGTTGGCGTTGCAACAATGCAGCTCTAACTTCGGGGATGGATGCATATTGACTGGCGCGCGCGCCGGCTTCATCAGTACGGATCAAATCGCCGACAGGTTGTCCATCTAAGTTAGCAACCACTTCGCCGCTAGCATCATCGGCCACGAAAGTTAAAGGAAGGTGGGTCGCCAGCTCAACTAATGGCTCAACCTCGGCAGGCGACAAACCGGCGCGCTCTGCGGCCAGTCCAAGTACGCGATAAATCGCGCCGCTGTCGAGTAGCGGCCAGCCAAAATGTTGCGCCAAGCGATAAGCAATGGCCCCCTTCCCGGCTCCGGAAGGTCCGTCAATGGTTATCACGGGTGCGTTATTCGAATCATTAAAGTCAGACATAAAAAAGCGCCGAATAAAAAACTGGCGCTATTGTAAGCAATTTATCTCCGATAACCAATTGTCTTACGGGAAACAATGGCAAGAAAAGTTACGATTGAGATTAAAAAAGTGCCGATCTCACAGTAAAATTAACTCTACCCGACGATTCAGCGCTTTGCCGTTCTCATCGGAATTAGAAGTTACCGGTGCATAAGGACCCAAACCCTTCGCCATCACCTGTTGAGGTTTCACATCAAATTTTTGCAGCATAAGTTTAACGACCGCTTGTGCACGGTTCTTCGCCAGCTGCTCGTTGTATTGTCCACTTCCAACATTGTCGGTGTGGCCGACTACTGCAAACTGCTTTCCTTGATGCGCTTTAATAAACTCACTCATTGCTTTTACTTGTGCCAAGGAGGATGGATCAAGCGTCGCTGAATCTGTTTCAAAATATATTCCCGATAGCACTACCTTTCCGTCTTTCTCGATGGTTTTGGCTATATCATTGGTATTGACCACCACATCAAAGCGATGCTCGGTTGGCTTAGTGATCACATCTACCAAAGTACGTGGTTGACCATCAATATCATTAACGTAAACCGCAACATACTGACTTTGCGCGCTGGCCTCATTGTGCTTGACCGCCGCTATGTAGTGCTGAGTTTCGGTTTGGTAGCCAATCAAATCATGTAAGTACAAACGCCAGCCATCAACTTCACCACAATCGCCACCGGAGCAAACAAATTGCTCAGAGAATCCCTGTGCGTTCAAGCTTTTACGCACTTGATCGAATACATTTGAAGAGCTTTGTTCAATTCGGTAATCGTAAATTTCTCGAGTAACCGCGCCAAGCAACAGTGAAGAGTCTTCCACTCGATAACCTTTAGAGTAAAATTCGGAATCACTTTCTTGAAAAATTATTCGACCTTTGATCAATTGGTAGTTATCTTGTACTCGTTGCCATTGACGAAACAGCTCGGCGTCCTCACCGACATGAACGACTGTTTGTTCGGCGAAACAATTCGCGCTTGTAAACACTGTGTTGAACAACAAAAACAACGTCAATGCTAAGACTTTCATAATCCTTTCCTATTTCAAATTTTTCTCTGTACTGTCATAAACAATTGGACTTTGCATACGTACTACCGCATGCGAAACAATCGCAATACTTCGTCGATTACCACCGCCAAGATTAAAAGCTTTATCAATGGCGGAGCAAACTTTCTGTTCGGGCGAAGCACTTATAACCCCAAATGAACCTTCCACCGTTTTGACAATTAAATCTTTCAAACCGGGTACTTTCAATTGATAGCACCAAAGCGCTTTTATCTTCAATAAATTAGCATCTTGCACATTCTGATCAACATCAACGGTTTTCCCATCTAGAGTTACTTTAACTTTTTTTAAGTCCGTTGCGCGAAAATTGAGGTTGTCATTGGGAATTACATCAACATAGACATCTTTCTTTCCCCCATTTAACCGCATCAGTCGATTACTTTTAAATGCATCAAACATGCTCTTAGTGGGGCTGATCACCTCCACCATTTCAATGCCACCGATTTTAGAAGCAGCGACATCGATAGCCTTTTGCTCAGCTTCCATCCAAAATTTAGCTTTACCTAAGCCATAGAGAGAAGAATCACCTTTAACATAAAGAGGCATCATCCCGCGCCCCAGAGCATCGCGCATTGGTGCTAGTCGCGCATGGTTTAGCGCACCCGCTCGGGCTGCCTCAAAGGTTGCCACATTCATGGTCGTCTTGGCGCGATAAGCATAAGTAAACTCAAAAATCCCAAAAAGCAAAATCAATAAAATTGGGATAATAATAATTAACTCAGTAATCGCTTGACCGCGCGGAATGCGCATTGTTTTCATTGTTGCTCTCCAGACATTTTACTATTGAGGCGAGAGTGCAACTCTACTAAGTAGATATGGTGGGCTGAATCGATCGGCACGACTTTCTCACCTTGCTCTAAGGTATCTATAGCTTGTCTTACTCTTGCTAACGATAAGTTATACCAAGCACGACCGTCTTTCGGATCAAGTTTTAATACTTCCTCGAAACAACGTATTGCTCCCTTAACTCGTCCTTGTCGCATATAAATATTGCCAAGTCGCAACCAAGCATTGGTGCTTTTAGGGTGATCACGAACGATTCCAAGATATAAAGTTTCAGCTTTTGGAAGCCTCGCTTCTTCATAAACGCGATCAGCCTCGGCAAGCCGTTTCGACAATGGAGCACTATCTCCTGTTGCAGCCACATTTACCTTGTTGCTACTAGCGCAACCCGATACCAATACAACGGCTATGACTAAACTTAACCATCGGCTCATACCTTTCCCCTTTTAATCTCTAGCTGTTGGCCTAAAGCAATCTGAAAATGGTCGATTGCTCCTTCGCTTAACTCCAAAGTGTGCTGAGCTTGGCGGCACATTGCGAATTTGTTCTTAGCCAACTGGCTAATCAATTGGACGACTTTAAAATGCTTATCTAAAAACACAATGTCGAGTGGAATCCTCATTCCTAACATGTGAATCGACGAGCAATTCTCAAACAACATGCCACTGCTAATTGGTAGGCAGCGTTTACCCAGCAATCCTTTAAATCGCTCCCAAAAACTTACTGGAAGCAATAGCTCCTCAAGAATAACTTCATCCCGTCCGCGCAGTAATTTCCCTTTATCCATTACAATTAAGCCTTAACTAAACGCGTCAACAAGCTGCGTTGCAATTGGAAAAAACAAAATAATAAAGGTGGTTGGGAATATAAACATTACCAAAGGCCCGACTAATTTAACCGGCGCCTGCATTGCCAACTTCTCGGCTCGCTGAAAGCGTTCGACACGGCGCTGATCGGATTGAATTCGCAAGGTAACACCCACACTTGCGCCGGACTTTTCTGCCTGAGCAAGCGCTGAAACTAGATTAGAAATTTCTTTAATTTCTAATCGCTCAGACATATTACGAAGCGCATCGATCTTACCAACACCGGCTTTAATGTCGCGCAGTACTTTTTGAAGCTCAATATTAAGAGCCCCTTTTGGTGCCTTATCCACTGCCTGCATTAACGCGCCATTTAAATTCATTCCCGCCTCGACCGACATCGTAATAAAGTCGAGATAGACTGGTAACAGTCGAATAATCTCGTTCTCACGTTTTTTACGTCGATCTGACAAATTTAATTGCGGTAGTAAAAATCCAAGCACTGCTAAAACGATAATTGCCAAACCCGCTGGTTTGTCCAACATCGATAAACACCACCAAGTGACCACACCACAAAGAATTCCAGAGACCACCTGCAACCCAAAAAACTGTTGTGGCGTTAACATGTAGCCAAGACCAGAGCGTTGTAAGTTAATCTTACTTTTCTCTATGTACTCAACAGATAGTCGTTCTCCAATATAATGAGCGAAAATGGAAATTAACGGCCATATTAATTTCACCATCGGGGGCAAGGGATCCATATACTCCCGATCATCATCCGGTACTTCTTGTTTGATTTGGTACAATGAATAAACAAAAAGCGACACAGCCACACTGGCGCAGCTCGCGATTAAAATGGCAAGAATAGACTCAGACATCGATATTCACTATTTTTCTGATAAAGACATATCCAATTACCTCAAGGAACACCACAATACCGATGCAAATCCAGCCGTACCAACGTGTCCATAGCAGCGACATTTGTTCTGGTTCCATTTGATAAAGAATAACGCCTAACAAAATCGGTAATGCCGTCATAACGAAACCCTGCGCGCGGCCTTGTGCCGTTAAGGAGTCGATCTTTCCTTCCATTTCAATTTTTCTGCGCAAAGTATCCGCCATACGCTCAAGTGTATCAGCCAAGTTACCGCCGATTTCTCGCGATATTTGCATGCCTGAAATCACTAGCTTAAGATCCATTTCGGGAATCCTATCGTGTAAGTTATTCAGCGCTTCATTAAAATCAACACCTACACGAAGCTCTCGCAGAAACAAGTCAAACTCTTGACTAATCGGCCCTGACTCTTCCATCACTACCGATTCAATCGCTTGGTTCAAACTTGAGCCCGCTTTCATTGCAGTCGAGCATGATTGCAACATATCGGGCAAATGTTTAATAAAAGTTTGGTTTCTTCGCTTCTTAAACATGCGGTAAAGAATTGGCGGAGAAAAGCCAACAAGAAACGAAGCGATTAAAGCGGGGATCCAGTGTCCAGTCCACAACCAAACCAACAAAAAACTCATAAAGATAATCACCATATTTATGATGAAAAGTCTTTCGGGTTCAATAAATAAGAAGAGGTCGGAGAGCTTAACCTTTGCTTGTTCGGTAAAGTTCTCTCGGTATTTAACCGCTGCGCGCGACAATACATGCGCGACTATAAAAGTAAGTAAAGCGGCCGATACGGCAAATAAAGCGGCTAATAGGAAGTTTTGGTTCACTCCATAACCCTCCCGGTGGAAAATATTTCCATATCGACCGCAATACCACGCTTAGCTAAGTTTTCATAAAACTGCGGTACAATACCCGTAGCTTCAAAATGTCCTTTCACTTTTCCTTTGCTATCAAACCCAGTTTGCTTGAACTTAAATATTTCGCCTAATTGTACACGATTTCCCTCAACACCTGAGACTTCAGCGATACTGGTGACTTTTCGCGTGCCACAAGCAAATCGAGTTTGCTGTACAATAATATTGACCGCAGAAGAAATCTGCTCGCGAATTGCGATGATCGGCAAATCCATCCCCGCCATCATCACCATAACTTCAAGTCGAGAAATACAATCGCGCGGACTGTTAGCATGCGCAGTGGTTAATGAGCCATCGTGCCCGGTATTCATTGCCTGCAGCATATCCAGCGCTTCACCGCCACGACACTCCCCTACTACAATACGATCGGGACGCATCCGCAAACAGTTTTTAACTAACTCGCGAATGGGAACAGCACCTTTACCTTCTTGATTAGGAGGTCTTGCTTCTAACGAAATAAGATTTGATTGATACAACTTGAGTTCAGCGGCATCTTCCACGGTGATGATACGTTCATTATCGGGTATAAAGTTCGACATTACATTCAATAGAGTAGTTTTACCCGAACCGGTACCGCCTGAAATTACAATGTTTTGTTTATTGGTAACCGCAGTCTCAACAAACTTAACCATTTCATTACTAATTGAACCAAAGCCAACCAAATGCTGCGCAGTTAACCGCTCTTTCATAAATTTACGAATGGTAATGCAAGGGCCTTTTAAAGCAATCGGCGGTATCACCGCGTTAACCCGCGAGCCATCTTTCAAGCGCGCATCGACCGCAGGAGAACTCTCATCGATACGTCGTCCAAGAGGCGTGACAATCCTCTCAATCGCTGACAGTACTGCTCGATCATCGGTAAAGGTTACATCGGATTTGAATAAATTGCCGGACTTTTCATAAAAGATTTCGTCAGCTGCATTAACCATGATCTCGCTTACATCATCCATTGCAATCAAAGTTTCTAGCGGTCCCAGCCCCACCGCTTCATCGAGCACTTGATTGGATAACTCCTGTTTGTTTATTGCGCTTGGCAGATCAGTAAAATTATTAACAATATCGTCAATCATTTTCCGCGTCATTTCACGCAATTCTTCATCGCTCATGCTGTTAACATTGATCCGACGAAGATCCATTTGCTTAAGCAAATCAGCATGCACACGGCTTCGCCATTGACGCACATTATCGGCATGCTCGGTATCACTTAAACTCTTTGATTGACCATCGAGATCCAAATTAGCTGCCGTATCGATGTCTGATTTTTCCTTATCGATATCCGCCAAAATTTGTTCCGCCGGGTGACTGATTGTCTCTGTTACTGTTTTTTGAATGCTCTCAACCGGTAATGAGTTCACAACGGATGATGTCTCCGGTGACGGACTACTTGTTTCTTTTTTACTAGTCGAGCGTTGTCCACCTTTGATTTTAATCTTGTAAGAGTGAATTTCAATTTCATCAGCTTCAGTGAGCGGACCAAACTGCGTAACTTTATTACCGTTAACTAAAGTTCCAAGCTTGGAGCCTAAGTCCTGAATATAGATACCATTATCGGTTTGAGTTAATTTCGCATGCTCTTTTGCCACCTTCCAACCATGCAAGTTAACAAAGCATTCAGCATCTTTTCCAACCAAGCAAACATCTTCAGTGCAAACTAAATCCGCGACTTTGGTTCCCTTGCTGGTTCTCACACTTACCTGAAACATGTCAGACTACTCCAATAAGTCATCTTCAATCTTAGTGGACTTCTGTACTTGTCTGAGCTTTTCTAGATGTTGCTTAAGGTGCTCGGGAAGTTCAGCATCGCCGTCAACGATTTTAGGCGTCACCAAAATAACCAATTCAGTACGGTTTTCTTGAAAGCTGCGCGATTTAAACAGCTCGCCTAAAATTGGAATATCGCCAAGGAAAGGTAAGCTTTCAATTGACTTACTGTCTGACGACTGCAATAAACCGCTAATCACCATGGTTTCACCATTTTTAAGATTGATCACCGACTCGGTATTACGAGTTAAAATACCAGGCACGCCATTCACTTGAGTCGCGAAATCTATGGTACTCATTTCAGCTCTAACGCGAGAGATAATATTGCCGTCAGCATCTGATAAAGGCGTAATTTCAAGCTGGATGCCATAGTCTTGCATTTGCACAACCGGTTGACCAAACTCATTCAATACTGCTATTGGGTATTGTCCACCCGATTGAAAAGTTGCCGACTCTCCACTGCGCGTACTCAACGATGGTTCAGCAAGAACACGAGCAACACCATCATCTTGCAGTAAGCGAACAACAGAAGTAATACCCGTTTGTAGACCCGAATAAGAAAAACTAGACTTATCATCCAGAGAAATAGTTGGATTACTCGGATCAAACAATTCAATAAATGGATTGTTTTCGTTCATAAACACATATCGGCCGTTCGGATTAATGTTTTGCACATAGCTAACCGAAGGACCGGCAATTGAGTTATCCCAATCCAGACCTAGATCTCTTGAAAAGCTCTTGTTTAACTCAAGCACTTGTACTTCCATGCGAATCATATCACGCAATACAACATCTTCCGGCGTTACTAAAGAAATAACCCCAGGAAACTGCGCCACGATGCCTTGCAATAAATCGAAACGCTCTGGCTGAACCTTACCATCTACGACTACAATACCGTTTACAGAACGGACCGTAATACTTTTAAATCCAGAAAGAATGGAGCGAATTGATTGAATATTCTTACTGATATTTTCTTGAGTGATGTTTACTCGATAGCTAAGTTTACGCTCGCCTTTTTTCCAGATGTGTAAGTCGGTCTCGCCGGGCGCTCTTGGAACCAGCAGCAACTCTCCATTTTCAAGAATGCTGGTAGCCAGAATGTCATCACGACCTACTGCAACCCGAATCACTTCTCCGACTTGAATGGATTTAACTGAGCCAACATATAAATTTAGCGAACGATTACTTTTAGCATGAATATTAGTAGCTACCAGCACAACGCTCAAACAGAAAAAAATTACCCTTAACATACTACTTCCTTGTTCTTAACGAGAATTAACTTCGGCAGAAGCGTTCTTCTTAATTTCTTCAACAGCATTCAAATGCACTTTCGACTTATAAGCAGACAAAGTGGTTACGCTTTGTTGAAAAGTTTTAGTGGTAGGCGTTATCACACCATTAGCAGCCTGAGATCCGCCAAAAAATTTGTAAGTTTGGCTCGCTCCGCTACCGGCACCCATTAAGTCTTGTTTCGTGACTAAGTCGGCTTTAAGTAAGTTAATATCTTCTTTATTACGCAGCATAAAAACGATATCACCCACATCACGCGCTAAAATAAGCTTGGCCGCGTCATCAAAAGAAACACCAACAGTAACACTCGAGTAGGACAATGAATCAGCGCCGTTGTTAAAGGTGACAAAATCTTGCTCCTTGGACACCAAAGAAAGTGCATCTACCGCTAGAATGCGAACTTTTTGCAACAGAGGCTTTAGATTTCGTACCATTGCATTGGGATCTAAGCTATTACTTTCATCGTCGGCGACCAACATGATATCAACAAAGTCTCCAGGGAGGATCATGCCGGCTACCGAGTTCAGGTTATCTATCTCTAAAGTTACAGCTCGTTCCCCGCTATCTAACAAGTCAGAAAAGCGTTCGATACCAAGCCCTGCCACATAATGGTTTAATAAGGGCTCGCCGGGCGTCATATAATGGCGAACCACTTGCCCCTCAAATAAGCCAAAATCTTGTGGCGATACTGCAGATCCGGATACAAACTCAGCAGGCACTTCTGCCACAGCCATATTTTGACCACTCAACACATCCCCTGGTTTAACATCAGTCGAGGCAACTACAACCGGAACCATTTCACCTTGCTCATTTTCGATCTGATTACGCAAGTTGGATTCTTTTTGCGACAAGTAAGTGGTGGTTAACCAAAATGCTACCGCTGCAATTGCGATCGCAAACGCTAGAATTCCCCACGACTTTATATTTTGCGTAGCAGCCATTACGATACTCCTTTGCAACTACATTAGATTTTATAACGCTTATTTTTTCTTCTTTGGAACCGGAAGGTTCTCAGGAATATTGGTTAAAGAAGCTGTATAAATATACGCTGCATGCTCCCTTTTTACTGCATCTATAAGCAATTTCCCTACTGATTTACCGTCTTTAATCGGCACCACTAAAATGGCTATAAAGCCGATTAATCCAACGAGATACTCAGTTAAGCCAAATCCAAATTCCTTCTTACTAAAAACTTTCATTATTTCTCCACAATCACGATATTGATATCCGTTGTCATTGCTTCGTTTATGTTGGCGACTAGATTCAACTCATTCGCGCCAAGACTCATCATCAATACACCGGAATTACCATCAGGCTTAATCATCTCATGATCAAGACGCCAACCTTCCCTTTGATAGTGGCTTTTATAAAAAGCAATATTATTCTTAACCGTAGAATTATTATTAATCCACAAGGTTCTAGAATTTTTATTTAAGTCCTGAGCCTTAATGTCGTTAATAACTGTGGAACGAGATGGCAAAGGAAAATCTTTTCCCAGCTCGACTTGCTTATTCATAAATTGCGGCATATTGGAGACGGTTATGAAGCCATGGTTAACTCGATTAAAGTCATCATAATTAACCTGAACAGAAAATAGCTTATCATCGTCTAACCAAGAAACTACTCTCATCGTATCGAGAGCAGAAACCTTTATTTCTCCGACTTCAGATTTATAAAAGCTTTCAATAGCTGAAAAGCTTTCCTTAGTTTGAAATTGCAGAACTCCCATATCAATTCCGTTCATATTCATGTGATCTGCCACAACTTGAACCTTAAAGAACTTCGGTACTGGGATTTCGTGAACATTAAAGTCGACAGCTTGAACGCTACTTATGAGTAAAGAAATAAAAAGGTATTTAATCATTAGTTTCATAACATTTCCTTGTTACTTTTTCTTATATTTTTCCAAATGCACTTCTGGCACTGCATCGACTTCGACATGGCCGAACTTAAGACGACTAGAGTGCAACTCTTTCGCAATCGGTAGGATTGCGAGAACATCGCGAATTTTATTTAAAAATCCAATATCCAAAAACTCCATTGGCACAGTGCTCGACACCATCAATTCAGCATGTTTAGGGCCGGCCGCATTCCAACCATCGGTAAAAATGGTATAGGACTTATTCACTACCATATCTTTCTTAATATAGTCTTTGAAAAACTCCGGCTTTTTTAATGTCATGCCAACTGTTGCTGTGCGAACGCCTTTAGTGTTTAAATCGAAATCGCTGAATTTACCTAGCGTATCCATCATTGGCTTTAATACTTTATTGGCATAGCCATAGGCTTTCTTTTCACCGCCTCCAGAAGTTACAAATTGATCTTTTTCAATTTTGTAAGTTGTCGACTTTTTGTGATCTGATTGCATCCATAATGATTCGAGCATCGGATCAGGTGAGTTCTTAGTCGTCTTAACATCTTGAGCCTTATAAATCGGTGTATTCTTATCCGAAAACACACGATTCTGAATCTCGATACCGATTTGACCAGAAGATTTTACCGTATTGATATTTTGCCCCGTTTTTTTTGCTGCTTCTTTCAATGACTTGGACATATTCTCGTACCAAACGGTACGCTCCCAACCGGCATAGCGGGTTGCCATTTCGTGCCGATGCTTGGTTTCCGTGTACTTGGTTAACAAAATGAGTCCAATTGCCATTGGCACTAATACAAATCCAGCAACGACTAAAAACTCAGTTAAAACGCTTCCTTTTGGCGTTGCTTTGAGTTGATTTTTAATCATACTATTCTCCACTAGTCGCTCGATATCATTTCAAAGTTATCAAGAAGTTCGAAGTCTAATGACATACATCCGCTCAATGTATGTTGAATCATTTCTGATTCGCTTTTTGAGAACTCGAATGCTGCTTCTGCTGCTTTCGTGTAAATATCTAAATATTCTTCATCATCAGAGTAAACACCACTTTCTGGATAGTGTTTATAATATACCTGCTCTAATGCTAGAGTTATTGAATATTTTTTATCCTTATTTGCTCGCTTTGCTTTTTCTACCCAATCAACAAAATAAGGCAGGGATAGCGCAACGAGTCGACATTGCTCAAACGCAACCACATTTTTTTGTTGCTTTGAGCGCTCGCTATAACCATCATACTTGACGACTTCACCATAAGGGTTTTTCATGCCTTTCAAATCAGAAAGTTTTAGACCGACAAATGGGTTGGCTGACAAGCTTGGCGCCAAAATGCTAGCAATTAAAAAAATAACAAACGAGGACCTTTTCACAGAAATTTTTCCGCTTCAATTTTCAAACATTTCGCCATGGCCGCTTTAGGAAAAGCCTCTTGATTGTCTTTATATTCATAAGCCAATTCTATTGCTTCCATTGCTGCTTTGAGCGCTCCAATCATTTCTATTTCTTCCTGCGTCACGCCCTCAAAAGTTTTTGAATGATAATCCATTATTTCTTGTTTCGTCTCACCGCGCTTGCTCGCTTTTTCCATGCTCCACATTCGGCCAGCATTTTCCACCACAATTCCACGACAAGTCTCAAAGCGAGTATAGTTTTTGACCAACTCCATATCGCTGCCATTATTATTTTCCATCGCGCTTTGATACGGATTTTCTATTTCATTGATATTATCTAACGTAAGCACATTTACATCGAACGCAAAACTCAACGTTGGGGCAATCAAAAAAGCAACTAATAATCTCATTTAATACTCCTACTTAATTTGAGCCAACCCAATCGCAAGGGCGCGCTCAGTATCTTCAGCTTCAATAAGCCGTGTTTGCCAAAAAGGATTAAATAAATTTCCGTATTCGCGATAGCCATCCTTTCGCGCCCAACCCGTAATATCATTAGGTCGTGAGAAATAAGTTTCTGCTTTTGCTAACCCATAAATAGTATTATTCGCTAAACTTCCTTGTTCTTCTATTTGAACTTGCTTGCTGCGGTTAAACTTGCTGTTGGTTTTATCAATCTGTTCCATTGTTCGAATCTTCGAGCCTGACTTAGTAATAAACGCGACCATATTCGGACCAACGTCTTTTTTCTCTTCACTTTTTAAATAATAAAAACTTCTGATACCGGCAGTCTTTTGCAAGTTATTGTATCCATCATCCCAAGCACCAAGTTTATGTGAAGTCTTATTTTTCCAGGTACTGTTACCCCATACCTTATCCTTTTTTCGCTCTTCACCCATATGTCCATCTACAAAGAAATCAGGCGTAGCATTTCGATTTTTCTTCTTATTGTAATCGTAATAAGTTGAGTAATTTTTGTTACTTAATGCATGAGCCGCGCCCCATCCGAGAGGAATAAGTTCGGTTTTCTTATCTTTCAAACCAATACCAAGAATCTCTATTTTCCAGCGACGCCAAATACTGACGGTATCCATCGCAGTCCATTCCCAACGTAGCTGACCGTAAAATGAACGAGGTGTAAAGTCACTGCCACCACGCTTTTTCGCTTTCACCCCAACCGATAAAAGTCCGGGTACGGATGCTCCAAGCCATCCGGTCCAGTCGTCCGAACGCTTACGAGTAAAGGGATCACGTGACGATGCAATTACTTTAGAAAACTCTTCAAAACGCTTTTTTTCTAACTTCTTTTCTTTACCCCAGGGATTCGCATAGGCCGTATTTGCGCGCCCCACTTCATCTTGCCACGATTTAATCAGATCAGCGGTAACAAACGCTTTCGATAATAAGTATCCAGTATCAACATCCGGATCGTTTGCCTTGGCAACTTTATCAAATGTATCGAAAGCCATTTCCGCCGTGGCTACTTGAAATATGTCCTGAGCAGTGGATAACGCTCCGATCCACTTATCAATTCCGAGAATAACTTTTCCAGCGGCTTTGTCTAAATAATCTCGCGCTTTATTACTCACCTTTTTCAGTGTATTGGTAATATTGTTGATGATTGCCCCAAGCGGTGGCACGAGATAAGAAATCTTAGCAACTAAATCAATGTTAATGATTACTTGATCAGTCATATGGAACCACGAGCTGAGTCCCACCATTTGTCCAACAGAAACTTGATTGGCCACCATACTGCGGTTCATATAGGCCATAAAATTCATATCACGGGACAAAACATTCATTGTACTGTAAGCAACAGCATCAGCATTGTTCTGAATTTTTACACGCTCTGTCGCAACTTGACTATTGTCGTATAAAGAATAGCCGGCTAAGCCAATTGCCAAGATAAATGCTAAAAAGAATACTATTGAATATCCGCTAGAATGTTTCACAAATACGCTCCCCTGATGTCTTAAAACTCGATGATTTATAAGGGAAGGTCATTGCTGACCTTCCCTTCAACAGCGTCATTAAAATTAATAAGACTAGTTGTTGTCTTGACCACCGGTTTTACCACTTGCACGGTCTTTATAAGTGCTTAGACCGTTAGTCTGGTCAGCGATGTTTTGCGCTTCTTTTGCAGAATTTTTCGCATCACCAAGCGCAGTATCAGATTTTGATCCTGACATTTCTTGCGCTAGACCAGCCGCTTGACTAGAGATGGTTTTACCAAACATTGAGAATACGCCAATTGCTGCCACTGCAATTAGTGCAACAATAATGATATATTCCGTCATGCCTTGTCCGAGTGAACGTTTTTTCGCCATTACATTTTTCATGGTTTTCTCCTTTGGTTAGATTTTCAAAAACTAAAGTTTTTCCACTAGCTCGACACGTCGATTCAAGCGCTTGCCATCATCGAGCTTATTCGAAGCTACGGGTACCAAGTTTCCGACGCCCTTTGGTGTCAACCGTGACCGAGCAACACCAAATTCCT
The DNA here is from genome assembly GCF_031198435.1 of Pleionea litopenaei. Taxonomy (GTDB): domain Bacteria; phylum Pseudomonadota; class Gammaproteobacteria; order Enterobacterales; family Kangiellaceae; genus Pleionea; species Pleionea litopenaei. Next base: position 4,211,827 of record NZ_CP133548.1, on the reverse strand, counting down.
TTATCAACTTCTCCGTCACCGCTTTAGCACGTTTAAGTGAGAGCTGTTGATTGTAATCTTCATTTCCATCAGCATCGGTATGCCCGACGACATATAAAGAGAGGTTTGAGTTTTTATTAAGAAACTCAGCAATTGCCGCCAGTGGCTGCAAAGACTCCTTTGTCATTTTATCGCTGTCGTAGTTGAAATTAATTCCGTAAAGTGCAACTTTTCCGTTAGCAGAAATTTGATCTTGCAAATAATCAGCATTCACTTGTACTTGATTATTATCCACGGCACTTTCTTGTATAACTGCCTGATAGACATCAACATAGCTATTCCAATCCGCAAAAGTTATCAGCATTAACGTATTGGCGTACTGGGTTTTGTGGCGCACTACATACACTGGAATATCACCAAGTAGCGTCGGCTGAAATCCTTTAAAGACCTTATTAGACTCGAGAAAACGCTCCATTTGGTCACCACACGCCTTCTTACGACATTGAAAAAGCATTTCAAATTCACCTTGTTTAAAGGCATTTTGGTAACTTTTTTCTACTTCTACTAGCGATACACCGTTTAGCGATTTATAGCGATAAAATTTCGCGCTCCCCTTGGCCGTTAAAACGGTTGGGTTTTCGTCGTCATCGATTTTTCCAATTGGCAGCGCTATTTCTTCATATCCAAAATTAGTGTATCGGGTCAGTGCTGAGCCGGTGAAGCGTGAAATTAATGGGTGATCTTGAGCCCCTTCAACGTCTTTTGATTCATTTTTTCGCGCGCTAGTTTTAGCAGGAATTTCCTGCAAGAACTTCTCATATCCCTTGGCATCAATCGCTACTTTATTAAAGTCTGGCTTATATTCATCGATCACAACTTGATAGAAGTTAACCGGATCTAATGAGTCTGAAACCGCAAACAAAGCAGAAGCTTGTTTACCATTTTGATTGAATTTCGCAACAATATAAGCACTTCTCTCATTTAGCATAGGGCTAAGCTTATTAAGTGCAGAGTAATTCTCAAGGTAATCTTCAACATAGTACCCACAAGCTTTTGGAGCACAGGTAAACTCAATCTCAAAACCTTGTTTTTTGAACGCCGCTAAATAGTTTTTATAAATTTCGAGGGCAGAAGTATTCTCTATAGAATAACGGTTGTAGGTGAATCGCCCCTCTACCGCTCTTGTTGCGACTTGATCATAGTTAGAGTTTTCGAAGGTTGATAAAGGCAAAGTAGCTTCGAAATACTCGAAACGCTTGCGCGTTTCAGTCTCAGCACCTGCAAAGGGCTTTACTAATGGGTGATGAATGTCCTCAGCCTTGGTACTAGGCAATAACAATCCGCAAACAATTGCAAACAAAAAAACTACTTTCATCGTACAACATCCTTTTACTTCTTAATAACTCAAGCGCAATCTCAAAATAAAATATTGCTAGCTCGAATATTCACTATCCATAATGTTCTATGTAATGCATCCAACTGTGAGCGAACTCTGTTGAGAGATCTCTGTCGCATCACCTTTGCTTTTCCACTAAGCAAACATCTCAAACTTGAGACGAAGATTTATAATCTCTATGTGGTCGGATGTTAACGCGACGAGATGAAAATTTTATGTGAATTTTCACATTTATCGTAGATATTTTGTCGCTTTGCAAAACAGCGCGCACTTTTTAAAGTTTTTATCGATTTTTGAGAAGGAAAAATGCGCAGTAATTAAAACGCTTCTCAAAAATAATCGCACGAAAAAATAATTCATACGAAATTATTTATTTGACGATAAACAAATTATCAAGTAATCAGCAAAGACTTTACAAGACCTTTCTGACCTAGTAGCCATAATTAATATTTATATCAAAAGATTAACTTTTATTTAAAACAGCCATTACTATTATAGACTTCATTAGAATAACTCTTTGTTGATTTTCAAACACATTGCCATGGCAACCCTGGGAAATTCTTCTTGATTATCTTTGTACTCATACGCAAGCTTGACTACCTCATACTGAGCTTTTAGCTGACCAACTTCTTCTAATTCTTTTTTAGTTCTATCCTCAAAATCTTTTAGGTGATAATTCATAATTTCTTTCTTTGACTCTCCTCGCTTGCTCGCTTGCTGCATACTCCACAAGCGCCCCAAGCCACCTATAACGGCGCCGCGACATTCACTAAAGTGAACATGATTTAAAACCACCTCATGATCAGAACCATTACTTGCTAACCTAGCTTTCTCGTATGGATTCTCATAGTCAGCAATGTTATCGATAGTCAAATCTTTTAAATCAACTCCAAAAGTTAATGTTGGCATGAGTAAAATGCTTACTAAAACTCTCATACTATGTCTCCTATCTAATTTAACTCGAATCTAATGCACGAGCACTCACAGCACCGTCGATTCATTAATCCTTGTTGACCACAAGAATTCAAAAGATTGTCATCTTCACGATAACATCACGACTTAACCGCACATTGGTAGAATGTTAAGAGCTACAAGTTGCCTCATAGAAAAAGCTCCTTATTCATAACTAGACACTGAGCCATCGCGGCACTCGGAAAATCGTCATGACGATCTTTATATTCAAACGCTATCTCAATAACCTTCATATCAGCCAACGAAGTGCCATCGCTTTCAATATTCTCTAAGCCTAGTTCGACATAAGGCTTAGTATACCTTGCGATAATTTCTTCTTTGCTTTCTCCTCGACTGGTTCGCCCTTGCATATCAATCAACGCACTGTATCGGGAGATCACCATGTTCTGACATGTCTCAAATCGTAGATACTCACGCTCGATATCAATATCTTTACCCTGCGCAACAAAATATTCATCCAGATAAGGGTTTTCAATCTCAGGTAAATTTTCCAAAGTGACCTGCGAAACATCAAACGCCCATGCAGAAGTTGAAACTATCATCAGAAGTAGGTACTTCATAATATTCCTATTTAATTTGCGCTAAGCCTAAAGCAAGTGCACGCTCGGTATCCTCGGCTTCAATTAGCCGAGTCTGCCAAAAAGGATTGAATAAATTGCCATATTCGCGATAGCCATCCTTTCGTCCCCAACCCGCAATATCATTAGGACGCGAAAAGTAGGTCTCCGCTTTCGCCAAGCCATATAGAGTGTTGTTAGCAATACTTCCTTGCTCTTCTATGGTCACTTGTTTGCTGCGATTGAATTTGCTGTTAGTATTATCGACCTGCTCAATTGTGCGAATCCTAGAGCCCGACTTTGTTATAAAAGCCACCATATTCGGTCCAACATCTTTTTTCTCGTCACTCTTGAGATAGTGAAATCCTTGAATCCCTTTTGTTTTTTCCAAGTTATTATACCCATCATCCCAGCTCCTAACTTATGAGAAGTTTTGTTTTTCCAAGTACTATTACCCCAAACGCGATCCTTTTTACGCTCCTTATCAACTCGGCCATCTATAAAGTGATCAGGTGTCGCATTACGATTCTTTTTCTTATTATAATCATAGTAAGTAGAGTAGTTATTCGTGCTAAGTGCGTGAGCAGCCCCCCATCCTAGTGGAATAAGCTCAGTTTTTTTGTCTTTCAATCCAACCCCAAGTATCTCTATCTTCCAGCGTCGCCGAATACTGACGGTATCCATTGAAGTCCACTCCCAACGTAATCGGCCATAAAATGCTCGAGATGTGAAATCGCTGCCGCCACGTTTTTTCGCTCTCACACCAACCGATAAAAGTCCCGGCACTGATGCTCCTAACCAACCGGTCCAATCATCTGATCGCTTGCGGGTGAAGGGGTCGCGAGAGGAGGCGACTACCTTGGAAAACTCTTCAAATTTCTGCTTCTCTAACTTCCGCTCTTTACTCCATGGATTAGCGTATGCTGTGTCAGCTCTTCCTATCTCCTCTTCCCAAGATTTGATTAGATCAGCTGTTACAAATGCTTTAGACAATAGATACCCTGTGTCGACATCAGGATCGTTAGCTTTCGCTACTTTATCAAAGGTTGCTATGGCCATTTCGGCAGTTGCTGCTTGAAATAGATACTGAGCATACGACAAAGCACTAATCCATTTATCAATTCCCATAATCACTTTGCCTGTCGCTTTATCCAGGTAATTACGAGTTTTATTACTAAACTTTTTAAGTGTTCCGGTAATTTTATTGATGATTGCTCCGAGCGGTGGTACTAGATATGAAACCTTTGCAACCAGGTCAATATTGATAACCACCTGATCGGTCATATGAAACCAAGAGCTCAATCCTACCATCTGCCCGATGGAAACTTGATTGGCCACCATACTGCGATTCATGTAGGCCATAAAATTCATATCGCGGGACAAAACATTCATTGTACTGTAAGCAACAGCATCGGCATTATTCTGAATCTTAACGCGCTCAGTGGTCACTTGGCTGTTATCATAAATAGAATTAGTTGTTGTCTTTACCACCAGTTTTACCGCTAGCACGATCTTTATAGGTGCTTAAACCGTTAGTTTGGTTTGCGATGTTTTGCGCTTCTTTAGCTGAGGTTTGAGCATTTTCTATAGCTGTATTTGACTTAGAACCCGACATCTATTGCGCAAGACCAGCCGCTTGACTGGTGATGGTTTTACCAAACATCGAGAATACGCCAATCGCTGCAACTGCAATTAATGCAACAATAATGATATATTCCGTCATGCCTTGTCCGAGTGAACGTTTTTTCGCCATTACATTTTTCATGAGTTTCTCCTTTGGTTAGATAATTCAAAAACTATAGTTTTTCTACCAGCTCGACTCTTCGATTAAGCCGCTTACCATCATTTTGTTTATTAGATGCCACTGGTACTAAGTTTCCGACGCCTTTTGGTGTTAAACGAGAACGCTTAACACCAAACTCCTTGACTAACTTCTCGGTGATCGCAGTCGCACGCTTTAGCGACAATGCCTGATTGTACGCTTCTGTTCCAGAAGCATCGGTATGACCGACCACATACAATGACAAGTTAGTATTTTTTTCTAAGAAATCTGCAATCGCAGAAAGAGGCGCTTGCGATTCTGGCGTAATGGTGTCGCTATCATGCTCGAAGTGAATGCCATACAGCGCGACCTTTCCATTGGCCATAATTTGATCAGCGATGTAATCGGAGTTAATCGCGACTTTTGTGTCATCCAAAATGCTCTCTTTAATCACTGCTTGATAAATCGAGACGTAATCAGACCAGTCATAAAAGGAGACCAACACCAAAGTACTGCCATATTTGCTGCGATGACGAGCCACAAACAAGGGTGTTTCACGCATAATCTCGGTCCGCACACCTTTGAAAACTTGATCGGACTCTAGATAGTGTTCGATATAACGGCCACATTGGCCACGCTCACACTGAAAAATCACTTCAAATTCATCAGAATTAAAAGCTCTCTGATAGCTTTTAACTACTTCAACGAGAGCAACGCCGCGTGCTGTACTATAACGATAGAATTGTGCTTGGCCTTTTACCAAAAGAGTTTGCTCTGGATCTTTTGATTCCACAGGAGCTGTTGGTAATGCCACTTCTTCATAACCAAAAGTTGCATAGTCAATCAATGCAGCACCTAAATAACGGCTGATCAGCGGATGGTCGACTGCACCTTCGATATCTTTTTTGTCACTCTTAAGTACCGGCTGCTCTGTTTTAGCGGCGATTAAATACTGCTCATAAGCAGCTTTATCAAGCGTAACGCGATCAAATTTAGGCTGATACTCTTCTACTACCACTTGGTAGAAATTAACAGGATTCAAGCTGTCTGAAACCGCCATTAATACGGAAACTTTACTGCTTTCTTTGGTTAAGTTTGCAACTATAAAAGATGTTTTGTCATTCAGAATTGGCCGCAGCACTTCTAGCGCTGAGTGGTATTCTAAATAAGTTTCTACATAGCGCCCACACTCACCCGGAGCACAGGTAAACTCGATAGTTAGCCCTTGCTGTTTAAAGCCATTGAGAAAGTTTTTATAGACCTCAAGAGCGGAGGCACCGGGTACCTTGTAGCGAGTAAAATAATGACGTCCTTTAACCAATCGCGATTTAGCTTTTTCAAATTCGTTATCGTCGAAGCGAGTTAAAGGAAAGTTACTTTCAAAGTAGTTAAAGTACTTGCTATTTGACTCTTCAGCGCCTTGATAAGGCTTTACCAACGGATGCTTAAACTCGCCGCCATAAACGGGTGAAAACAAGGTCAAGATTGAGCATAAAACTGACAGAATCATCCTCATTTTTTATATCCTTATACTGCTTTAAAAATCCAAATAAATGCGTTAATAAGTGAGCAACAAAAATGGTTGCGCGACACAAAAAACACCTAAAATAATGCATTTTGAGATAGCATTTGTCGTTCCAACTATTATTCGCTCACGAAATAAAAACGGAACTTTATGGAACGAATATTAACGCGGCGAGATGAAATGTTTATGTTATTTTTCACAAAAAATGTCGCTTTTTATTCAGTTTGCGACATAGTTCTAATTTAATGTCGGCTATTGCACAACGAGAAAAATAAATATTTCAAAAACCAATAATAAAAATCGCAACCACCAATAGATAGCGATTGCGAAAAATGAAAAGTCTTTATGGAGTTGTTAATGATGGAACATCTTTTAGCGGTACGTCGTAATAATAATGTTCCTTTAAAGTAAACTTCATGCAATATTGCCAAGCTTCTTGAAACGCTTTTTCGGGTTGCTTTTCAAAATTCACGCCAAGCTCAACGCCTTTTTTGGCTAACAGGGTTTCAACGCTCTCGCCATCACTGGAATCATATTCACCCATAACTATTTCGCCCAATTTGACTTTGTCATCACGACTGTATACACCTTGCATGACTTTATCATCGGCAAATTCACGAGCAAAACCGGCGACTGTCATGCAGTTATGGTAGCGCTGCCACTCAGCCGTTCCAAGGGTGTGAGGATTTTCTCCGACATACTTTTCTTTCGCGATGCTGGTACCCGCCAGTAAAACGCCAAACAATATAAGCCATCCTGCTTGCTTCATAAATTCTCCTTGAACTATAAAAATAAACGGGCCGTCATTATGGTATAAAGCGCTCGCTCGATTAAAGTGGCGCGGTAATTTGCCACTTAGATGGAGCGTCAAAAAGCGAGCAACTTAACAATTAAGTTATTTATATCTCAATATAAAATCTTTAGATTATCGGCCATGTTTATCTTCAATTACTGGGTATCTTGATTATCTGGTAAGTGAAAGGCGAGTAAGTAGAATTGAAATCTTCAACTTGAAGACGCAAAGGAAATACAAAGAGAGTAAAAGGAAGTCTGCCTAAGCCGACTTCCTTGATCTCATGAGGATTTAAACTCGAGACAACTACTTAAACTCGAGACTACTTTTTAAATTCTATATAGGTTTTCGGGTCAACCGGCTTGCCACCTTTGCGCACCTCAAAGTGGACATGAGGTCCTGTCGTTTTACCGGTTACACCGACGCGTCCGATCAAATGTCCTTTTTCAACCACATCACCCTCACTCACGTTCATCGAATCTAAGTGTGAATAAACCGTTTGCGTCTCACTACCATGATCGATGATGATAATGGTACCGTAGTTTTTCGCTTTTTCTAACTCGGTGGTCGCAGTGACAACCACCCCTTTTCCAGCGGCGACCACCGGCGAGTGCATTTTTGCCGGTAGATCCATTCCTTTGTGAAACTTATGGAATTTATTGGAAGCACCAAAATGTGAGCTTACCTTGGCTGCTTTTACTGGATTTTCCATTACGACTTTGTCGCCGCTGCTGTCTGTTGTCTTTACCGGATAGAACGCATAAGTAATCGAGCTAAAACTCAACGCAAATGCGGTTAACCCTAACGACTTTAGAAGTCGGTTGACTTGAACTTCCGATGGTTTCATTATGTACTTTATTCTCATTGTTATACTCCTATGTGATTTCGATGAGAAGGCTGCAACCACTTGATTGGCGTCATCGGTTGCAGATCCGCGGAGGATTTTTAGCATGGCCTGTGCATAAATCCTCCGCAAATTCTTTTTCTTAATCAGCACGGCTTCATCACAACTACTCTCGATGGCCCAGTTCAGCGAGCTATCAATGCTGCGCAAAAAAGGATTAAACCAGAATAGGCATAAAAACGTTTGGGTTAGGATGCAAGTAAGCCCGTCCCTACGCTTTACGTGAGTCAGCTCATGTCGAACCAGTAGTTTGAGCTCCGTTTCAGATAAGGTTTCCAGCGCGTACTCGGTTAAAACCAGAGCGGGTTTTCGCCACTGAACAATAAAAGGAGAGTGAGTTTGGCCACTCACTAAAACTCGGATGGAATATCGCTTCGCTAAACGTTTAATCAACTCTATGTTTTTCGAATAAACGCGGGTCGAATAGTCATCAATCGTTCTCGCCATTCGGCACATTTTATTCACGGCAATAATACGTAGCACTAATCGCGTCAGACTGTATAAGATACCGATCGTACATAACGCAAACCAACTCCATTTCAGCGTCATGCTCCATTCAAATGCCGTCGAAATGGAAGAGTCGCTTATTGCAGGACGAGCGGCACCATGATCGAGAGCGCCGAAATATAAATCCGCTAACAATGAAGATTTAATAGTCGAGTCGAGTACTGGCATCCATTCCAATATCGGTATTGCCACACAACATAAAAACAGTGTTAGCCAATAGCTCTCCCACCGCTGTAACCAATCAAGTCTTTTGCTTAACAAGGTTGAAGCGTAATAAACGATTACGGTGACCACAATACTGTAGATTGAGACAAACGTGAATCCGTTTATAAAGCTCGTAAGGTCAATCATGCTCGCTGTCTCGCTGATTCAGTAAATCTTCCAGTTCTTTTAATTCTTTATCATCCAATAATTTACTGTCTGCAAACATAGACACTGGAAGCGAGGTGTCGACTTCAAGCACGCTGCGAGCAAAGTCTTTTATATAGCTGGCTAAGGTTCGTACTTTCCCCACTGTTGAGGAAAACACTCGAATACCATGCACTTCTTTTACTTGAATCAGATCTTTACTAATCATGCGGTCGAGCGTTTTTCGAGTAGAGGAATAAGACCACTTTAGCTGCTTGGACACTTGCTCATGGATTTCCTTAGCCCCCATTGGCGACTGCTTCCAAAGAGCTTTAAGGATCACCAACTCTTTTGGCGACGGCTTACTCGATTCCGCTTTAGCTGACATACATTAACACTTCCCATATTACCAATATCGCAAGTGCGCGACACTTGTCGCACAATGTCAACAAGAGACCCAAAAAGACCCTCAAATAAAAAGTTGGCAAAGAAGGAAGATAACAAGGTGAAAAGAACTTAAGTCAGGTTAGACTTTGCTACCCACACAATAAATTATTGGCTAGCAAAAAGTCTAACCTTCATCAGAAAGGCAAGCGTGTGAGTCTTATCTAGTTATTAACGGTTTTGAGCAGCGAAAGCACTCATAAAATCAATCAGCGCTTCGACACCTTGCATCGGCATCGCATTGTATAAACTCGCGCGCATACCACCGACACTGCGATGACCTTTCAAGTAACGCAGTCCAGCTGCTTCCGCTTGTTGTAAAAACAAGCTATTTAATGATTCATCTTTCAAAATAAAAGGTATATTCATCCGCGAACGATTTTTCTTGGCAATTGGATTGCGGTAAAAATCATTGTTATCAATAAATTGATAAAGTGCTTGCGAGCGCTGCTCTGCGCGGCGAGCCATTTGTGCAACACCGCCTTCGGCTTTGATCCACTGAAACACCAAGCCCGCCAAATACCAAGCATAAGTGGGCGGCGTATTGTACATACTTTGGTTTTGCGCCATCACTGCATAACTCAACAAACTGGGAACTGGCGCTACCGGCTCCCGCTGCAACCAATCATTGCGCACAATCACAATAGTGAGTCCGGCAGGACCAATATTTTTCTGTGCGCCAGCATAAATCAATGCGTAATCTTTAACATTAATCGGCTGCGATAAAATACAGGAAGACATATCGGCAATCCAACGCCCCTGCCCTGCCTTTGGTAAATCCGCAAACTCAACCCCGCCAATGGTTTCATTGGGTGTGAAGTGAATATAGTCGTAGTCATCTGAACAATCGGGCCAGTCTTGCTGAGATCGAATGGCGGTCTTTCCGTCCTGTTTGCTCAGCAGATCAAATGCGATAACATCGCCAAAATTTTTAGCTTCTTGGGTTGCTTTATCGCCCCAAACACCACTGTTCAAATACAAAGCTTTGCCGCGTAAAAAGTTCATCGCGATTGCGGAAAATTGTAAGCTAGCGCCACCCGGGCAGAATAATACCGAGTAGTCCTCTGGGATCGCCAATAAATCACGTAAATCCTTTTCGGCTTGTTCAGCGATTGCAGTGAAGTCGGCACCACGATGACTAAAATCTAATACCGATAACCCCGTGTCGTGCCAATTACAAAATTCTTTTTGCGCTTGACGCATCACCGCTTGCGGCAACATAGCTGGGCCAGCGCTAAAATTATAAACGGTTGCAGTGTCACTCATGTTCGTTCTACCTGATCAAATTTTCGGTCTACCTGATCAAAAGGAGCCGCAAAAACGGCTCCAATCTTTTTTCTTGTATTGAGACGTTCGGTCTCAGCGAATGAGTCGCTTACTCTGGACTGTCTTCTTCTTCAGCACTGCTGTCTTGCTCTGCACTTGGCGTAGATTCGCTAGCAGGACTGATTTCGTCGCTCGAAGTTTCATCACTCAATGAAGCATCGAGCTCTTCGTCAGTAGTTGCCAACTCTTCAATACGTTGCAAGCCAACTAAGGTATCGCCTTCATCCAAACGAATCAAGCGGACGCCTTGAGTGTTTCGCGCCATCACTCGCATTTCATCAACACGGGTACGCACTAAAGTAGCATTCCCAGTAATCAACATAATTTCATTGCCATCTTGGCAAGGAACTGCACTGATAACTTTACCGTTACGCTCACTACACACAATCGAAATAACGCCTTGGCCACCACGTCCACGTACCGGATGATCATCCATCGCCGTGCGCTTACCGTAACCATTTTCAGTGGCGGTTAATACTTCACCCTCACTAGACGCCAACACAAGCGAGACAACTTGTTGTCCATCTTGTAATCGCATACCACGAACTCCGCGCGCAGTACGTCCCATGGCGCGAACATCTTGTTCGTTGAATCGAATAACTTTACCAGCGTCACTGAATAACATGAGTTGGTCATCACCCGTCGTAATAACCGTTCCAATTAAGCTGTCATCATCATCTAAACTCAGCGCGATAATGCCACCTTTTCTTGGGCGAGAGAATTGCTCTAATGACGTCTTTTTTACAGTACCTGACGCAGTTGCCATAAAGACAAACTTATTTTCATCGTAGTCTTCAACCGGAAGAATACTCGAAATACGCTCATTCGGTTCGAGCGGTAAAACATTGACGATGGGTTTACCACGCGAGCCTCGACCCGCTTGTGGCAACTCAAAAGTTCGCAACCAATAGACTTTACCGAAACTAGAGAAACACAAGATGGTATCGTGGGTACTACAAACCAATAACTTCTCAATGAAATCTTCATCTTTCATTTTCGTCGCAGACTTACCACGACCACCACGTCGCTGTGCTTCGTAATCAGCAAGAGGTTGATACTTAACGTACCCTTCGTGCGACAGAGTCACCACAACGTCTTCTTCGGTAATTAAGTCTTCCAATAATAAATCGGCACTACTATTGGTAATTTCGGTACGTCGTTCATCGCCAAACTCTTCAAGTACTTCTTCAAGTTCTTCACGAATCACTTCTAATAGGCGTTCATTGCTCGATAAAATGGCAAGTAGCTCAGCAATAACCGCTAACAAGTCTTTGTATTCAGCAATGAGTTTTTCATGCTCTAAACCAGTCAGCTTGTGTAAACGCAAATCAAGAATCGCTTGCGCTTGCTCTGGTGATAAATAGTATTGGCCATCGCGTAAGCCAAAAGCTTCATCGAGTCCATCTGGACGGCATGCATCGGTGCCCGCTCGTTCCAGCATGTCAACCACTTGACCCGGCGCCCAACCTCGAGCGATTAACTCCTGCTTAGCTTCAGCAGGACTAGGAGAACGCTTAATTAAAGCAATGATTTCATCGATGTTCGCTAGTGCGATCGCTAAGCCTTCTAAAATATGCGCTTTCTCACGAGCCTTACGTAGTTCAAAAATGGTTCGACGAGTAACAACTTCGCGACGATGCTTAATAAATGCATCGAGCATTTCTTTCAGATTGAATAATCGCGGCTGATTGTTCTCGAGCGCGACCATATTAATACCGAACACCGTTTGCATTTGAGTTTGAGCATACAGATTGTTCAAAACGACATCAGGCACTTCGCCTTTGCGAAGCTCAATCACCATACGCATTCCGTCTTTATCAGACTCATCGCGTAACCCAGTGATTCCTTCTAATTTTTTATCTTTAACCAGTTCAGCAATTTTTTCGATCAATCGAGCTTTATTCACCTGATATGGCAGTTCGGTCACGATGATGCTGTCTTTATGAGATTTCTCATCAGTCTCAATGTGCGTGCGTGAACGAATATAAATTCGACCTCGACCTGTTCGGTAGGCCTCAAGAATTCCTGCCTTACCATTGATAATGCCTGCGGTTGGAAAATCAGGGCCTGGAATGTGCTCCATTAATTCGGCAAGTTCAATATCAGGGTTGTCAATCAGCGCTAAGCAACCTTTGATCACCTCATTAATATTGTGAGGCGCAATGTTGGTCGCCATACCGACCGCGATACCAGAGGAGCCGTTAATCAATAGGTTCGGAATTCGAGTCGGTAATACCGTTGGCTCTCTCTCACTACCGTCATAGTTTTCTTCAAAGTCGACGGTTTCTTTATCCAAGTCAGCCAACAAACGGTGAGCCATTTTGGCCATTCGAACTTCGGTATAACGCATCGCCGCTGGAGAATCACCATCGACCGAACCAAAGTTACCTTGCCCATCAACCAACATGTAACGCAGAGAGAATGGTTGCGCCATACGTACAATCGTATCGTAAACCGCCGTATCACCATGTGGGTGATATTTACCGATAACGTCACCGACCACACGAGCCGATTTTTTATAAGGCTTGTTAAAGTCGTTGCCAAGCTCATTCATCGCATACAAAACGCGACGATGAACAGGCTTCAGGCCATCTCGAACATCAGGTAATGCACGACCAACGATAACGCTCATCGCGTAGTCTAAGTAGGAATTCTTCAGTTCATCTTCGATATTAATCGGAAGGACTTCTTTAGCAAACTCACCCATAAATGCGAAAAAACCTTTGTTATTCAGTTAGTTATTATTAATTGACTAATCCTTGCACAAGCCCGAGATTATACCACAATGGCGGCATGATTCGCTAAAAATTTAATCTCAACGCCTGTCTTTTCGCGGCTTGTCGTTTGCTCAGCAAAACTTGTAGAATTTTTGTACTAATTGAGCATAAGCAACCCTATCACAGGCCGTTAATCGCTCTGCCATCGCTTCACTAGCAGTGTTATACTCCGCCGCAACTAAACTTTGTAAGGAGACTGGTTGTGTCACAACCTGTAGACCTAATCATTACGAGTCGATGGATGGCTCCTCAAGATGACGCTTACGCAGCTTTGCTCGAAGATTATGGGCTTGCAGTAAAAGCCGGTAAAATTGTGGCTTGTTTACCTCAAGAAGAGTTGCTCGAGAGCTACTCTGCACCAGAGCAGGTGTCGCTCGACGATCACTTGCTTATTCCAGGGTTCATCAATGCGCACACTCATGCGGCCATGAACCTTTTAAAAGGTTACGCCAACGACTTACCTTTAATGACTTGGTTACAAGAACATATCTGGCCCGCAGAAGGTCAATTACTAAGCGATGAATTCGTTTATCAGGGCACCCAACTGGCTATTGCAGAAATGCTAAAATCAGGCACGACCTGTTTTAATGAAATGTACTTTATGCCGGGACAGGTTGCGCAAGCGGCGCTCGATATTGGCATTCGAGCATCTATAGGGATGACAGTCATCGAGTTTCCAACCGCTTGGGCAAAAGATGCTAATGAGTACTTCAGTAAAGGTTTAGCGGTGTTCGATCAATTTAAAGGCGAAGACTCCCTACGATTCACCTTTGCTCCGCATGCGCCTTATACGGTCGGTGATGAGTCACTAAAGCGCATTGCCACGCTCGCTCAAGAGCTTGATCTTAATATTCATATGCACATTCATGAGACCGCCCATGAGGTACAAGAGGCCATCGAAAAAACGGGCGAAAGACCCTTAGCCCGACTTCATCAACTTGGTTTGCTGTCACCATCTTTGCAAGCGGTCCACATGACACAAATCGATGAACAAGATTTACGACTGGTCAGTGATAATGGTGTTCATATCATGCACTGTCCAGAATCGAATATGAAACTTGCCAGTGGCTTCTGTCCGGTCTCACAATTTAAAGAGGCCGGTGTTAACATTGCAATAGGTACTGACGGGTGCGCTAGCAACAACGATCTTGATATGATTGGAGAGATGCGTTCAGCGGCTTTGCTGGCTAAAGTATCGTCGCAAAAAGCAGATAGCTTCAGTGCGCAAGAAGCGCTTTATGCTGCGACCATGGGTGGCGCAAAAGCACTGGGTATTGACCATGTGTGCGGCAGTATTTCTGTTGGTAAAAGCGCAGACTTATGTGCGGTTAATTTAAACCACATCGCAACCATGCCGACATTTGATCCCGTTGCTCAATTAGTTTATTCCGCGAGTCGAGATCAAATCACTCACGTTTGGACCAGCGGTAAGGCACAAATTAAAAATGGTATACTTACTGAAATATCCGAAAGCGACTGTCAGGCCATCTGTGAACAATGGAAGCCCCGATTACTTGCTTTACAAAAATAAAAATGTATTTATCGATACCTGAGACTGTTTAAGTAAAAATCTTTAGAGAGATCATCATGACCCAAGCAAACGTCGATCATGCAGAAATTAAAAAGTTTGAAGCGCTCGCCGAGCGTTGGTGGGATAAAACCAGCGAATTTAAGCCTCTTCACGACATCAACCCTTTACGCGTCGATTATATTGAAAAACATACCGGTGGCGTGCGTGGTAAGAAAGTCTTGGACATTGGTTGTGGTGGCGGCATTTTAAGTGACGCGTTAGCGCAAGCCGGAGCCGAAGTCATGGGTATTGATATGGGCGAAGCGCCATTAAATGTCGCCAAACTTCATCAATTAGATTCTGGCCAATCTGTTGACTACCAACAAATCACTGCCGAACAACTAGCGACAACACATGCCGGTCAATTTGACATAGTCACTTCACTCGAAATGCTCGAGCATGTGCCAGATCCTTCCTCCGTCATTAAGGCTTGCCGAACGCTTGTAAAACCCGATGGGCATGTATTTTTTTCAACCATCAATCGCAACCCCAAAAGTTTTATGTTCGCTATCGTCGGCGCAGAATATTTGTTAAAAATGTTACCCAAAGGCACGCACGAGTATGCAAAGTTTATCCGACCATCGGAACTCGATCGTTGGGCGCGCCAGTCGGGACTTGAACTAAAAGATATGACAGGTATGCACTATAACCCTTTAACCAAAAACTATTGGTTGTCTAACAGCAATGTCGACGTTAATTACTTATGTCACTATCGAGTCGCTTAACCATAAAAAAGCAGACAATTATGACAAGCAGTAAACTATATAAACCTAAAGCCGTCTTGTTTGATCTTGACGGTACTTTGGCTGATACAGGCCCAGATCTCGCCTTCGCACTTAATGAATTATTGATTGCTCAAGGACGAAGTGCTTTAAGTTACGATACCATTCGTCCATGGGTTTCTAAAGGAGCCCCAGGACTGTTAAAACTGGGTTTCAGTATCGATGAAAGTCATTCCGACTATCGACCTTTGCGCGAACGTTTTTTAACACTTTATCAACGAAATATTTGCCGTCATACGCGTATTTTTGAGCCGCTTAATGACTTTCTTGCAGAGATTCATCGCGTTAATATCTGCTGGGGAATTATTACCAATAAGCCAGCCTTTTTAACCGACCTACTCCTACCAAAACTTGAGTTTCATTGCCCGCCTGCAGTTGTGTTCAGTGGCGACACCTTCTCTGAAAAAAAGCCTCATCCAATGCCGCTGCTTGAAGCCAGTAAACAGCTTGAAATAGCTCCTGAAGATTGCTTTTATGTTGGTGATGATGAACGCGACATGATTGCTGCGAAAGCGGCAGGAATGACCGCCATCGCTGCTTTATGGGGATACATTCCAGAGCAAGAGGACCCGAGCAAATGGGCATTTGACTCAGCGTTTACTTCGCCTGACGCATTTTACAATGCGGTAAAAGAATTGTTGAAATAGCGACTATTTGTGAGTTTTATGAACGCTGTTAAATAAATTAAAGTACGGCGTCTCATCCTTAACAAGACGCCGTTCAACTTTACCCACACACTTTTTTCAATGAGCTTGCAACATATTCAAGACAATGCGTGTTCAAACCAGCAATATTGACTCGACTAGAATCGGCCATGTAAATACTGAACTCTTCTCGCATTCTTTTTACTTGTTCTGGATTAATACCTAAATAAGAAAACATGCCTTTTTGTCGAGTAATAAAGCTAAAGTCTTTATCGATTCCTTGTGCATTAATTTGCTCAAGCAAGCCCGCTCTGAGCGCCTTGACTCGAGTAGCCATGTTCGCCAATTCT
Organism: Pleionea litopenaei; assembly: GCF_031198435.1. Lineage (GTDB taxonomy): Bacteria > Pseudomonadota > Gammaproteobacteria > Enterobacterales > Kangiellaceae > Pleionea > Pleionea litopenaei. The sequence goes on along the minus strand of NZ_CP133548.1, from coordinate 4,195,191 downwards.
TGCTGCCATTCCGCCCGTAAGGCATCGTTATGTAAAATTGTGTCAACTAAAAAACCGCCGTAAGCAGGAGACATCGAATAATTCGCTCGTGCTAAGTCCTGAACCTGAGTTTGCATTGCCTCAGCTTGCTGTTTATTTTCAGCTTGAACCATTAAGCAACCCGTTCGCTCGCGATAAAGACCAAAGTTCTTGCTACACGACGTCGCAATGATCATCTCTTTGACGTTCTCAGAGAGCCAGCGAACGCCTTTTACGTCATCGTCTAACCCATCCCCTAATCCTTGATAAGCAATGTCGACGAACGGAAGGAAACCTTGTTGATTCGCTCGCTCAGTGATTCGTTGCCAATGTTCGAATGACAAGTCAGCACCGGTTGGGTTGTGGCAGCAACCGTGCAGTAACACCACGTCTTTTGGACCTAATTGCGCCAGTTGTTGATCCATTTTTTCATAATCGACATCTCCGGTCGCTGCATCGAAATAGGGATAAGATTTAATTTCTAACCCTGCAGAACGAATCAATGGAACATGATTCGCCCATGTTGGATCACTCACCCATACCGTCATGTCTTTATCTAATCGGTGGATAAATTCCGCCGCTACCCGTAATGCGCCACAGCCACCTGGAGTCTGAATGGCTGCGATTCGACCATCGGTAACAGCCTGTGCTTGCGCTCCCAATACCAACGATTTAATTCCGTTAACGAAGCCGGGTACACCGACGGGCCCAATGTAGGTTTTCGAATCTTCAGTTTCTAAATGAATTTGTTGGGCTTTTTGTACCGACGTCATTATGGCCGTGTGCCCTTGTTCATCACGGTAAACGCCGACGCCTAAATCAACTTTATTTGGATTGGTATCATCTCGATAAAGGCCAATTAACCCTAATAGTGGGTCTGCGGGTAATTTAGGTAACCGGGAAAACATAACTCTCTCCAAACTCGTAATCGATAGCTTCAATACTCAATATTGTAACTAACAGTCGGATGAAGACGCCAGTCACAAATTAAATATTTCAACCGTTTAATTAGCTAAAAGTTATTAGTGCTAATATCGGTTCAGTGAAACACCGATAACTACTCCGCAAATCGATGACTTTAGCTCATCACGGGTCAATGCACTTTCGGTTACGACCTTTTTATCGTCCTGACTGGCTAATGCGCTCCAAGCACTCAAATCACCGCTCCAGTTTCGAGCAAAATACCGTCCTTGGCAATGTTCAGCAATCAGCCGAACAAGGTACAACCCTAACCCCATATGGGTCTGGGTATGATCTCGGTGCTCCTGCGAGCGCTGAGAAACCATGGATGAAAAGAGCTCACGCTCGGACAAGTCGGGTAAAGGTTCTCCCTGATTGAAAACGCCTAATAGGAGTTCATTTCTCTGGAAATTCAACTTGACCTCGATTGGCGTTCCTGAAACAGCAAAGTCTTTTGCGTTACTTAACAGCTTATCCATTAATTGTGCAATGAGCTCTTCTGCGGCTAAGACCTTAAATGGCTCACCCGATAATTCAAGTTTCAATGGATGATCTTCAAACACTCCTTGAACGGCACTTAAATAGTCTTTAAGAAATTTATCAATACTGAGAGGGACTAATGCAACTTGCAACACGCTTTGTTCCATTCGTGCCGCTTCGCGCATTCGAGTGATCATTTGGCTCAATCGTTGAACACCATCTTGAGCATGTTTTACCGCTGGCTGTATTGATTCATCATCCGACATTGCTATCGTGTCTACCGATGAGCGAATAACCGCTATTGGCGTTCTCAACTCATGACTCAGACGCGAGGCCAGTTTTTCTAAGTACTCATGATAATCACTTAGCCGCTGCGTCATAGAAGCAAAGCTCTGGCTTAAGTCGCCAATTTCATCGGCGGTAAATTCAGGCGTTATCTTTTCTCGGACTCGACCAAAGCGATCAACGGCGAGTGAAGCCTGGCGATTTAAACGCATGATTCTTTGAGTAAACCGAGACGCTAAAATAATTAGCATGATAATGACCACAAAGAGCACCACAAACACAGTATTGATAAATACATTCAAAGCTTCTTGCTGCATCAATTGAACAGCGGCTACAGTTTCTTCAACAATGATAGTTCCAACGACTTTGTCATCACGCCATAGTGGAGTCGCGACCATTGCGATAGCGGTTGATGACTGTTCGAACGCTTCTAAATCGCTCCCGGTAACTCCCTGAAGTGCTTTGTTGACCAATGGATGTTGCCAAGAAATGGTCCGAGCTCGCGGATCGGTAAAATCGGATAATGGGGGCGACAACAAAAAATGAATTAATGGATTAACTCTCGCCATTGGTAACTCTGTTTCAAGATTTCCACGTCGAGCTTTCACATTGCCTTGTTGATCGAGCACCCAAACTCTTTGGCCTGAGCCAACGTCTAATTGCGCCAATGCTGAAACCAGCTCAACGCTTGGCCACTGCATCGGGTTCAAGTGTTCGTGGTAACTTTTCTTAGTTTCTACCACCCGCTGTTCATTCGTGAAGTTTTGTACTTTTACTCCCAATCTTTGCCAGTTGTTAGCGAAAGGTATCTTTATTTCTAACGCGTAACCGTCGGGTGTTTGCTGCCAAAAAGCGGATGAAACCCAAAAGCCATTGGCGGTATTCGATTGTACCAGAGGGTTAACCTTCCCTACGGCAACCGGAGCAAATAATAAATTCACTCTATCTTGAGCAGCGTTTTCTAAAGTGACTTCTAGCGAATCACTGAACTGATAAAGATCAACGTATTCCCGATAAACAACTTTGGAGTCACTGACTTCAATGAGTAAATACAAATACTTTTGATCCGATGCAGCCGATACCGTTAAGCCATCGTCTACTGGCGCTAGCTCAAATCCTCGCAAACTCGACCAATCATCAGAAAAACCATCCACGAGTATTGTTCGATCAATGGTTGCTACGTACAAAGGAGGTTCAGAAGAAGAGAGGCTCGTTAACTTGGTATTTTTAGCATCAAAAGACTGAGGAACTGACGATTGCACTGCAAATGCAATAGCCGATGTATATTTCTCTAGACCACGCAACATATTCTCTGTGAATACGGCTTCTAATTGCTTTAAAAAAGTCACGCTGAAAAAAGGAATGATTAACAACGTAATCGAAAATAGATAAAGCTTTCGACGAAGGTTCCAGAACCGAGTCTTTAGCTTTTCCATCGATACCCCATTCCATAAACGGTATCGATTCGATCGAAGTCAGCGTCAATTTGCATAAATTTTTTGCGTATTCTTTTTACATGCGACGTAATGGTAGAGTCGTCCACGACAACATTTGCGGTATCCATGAGTTGATCACGTGTCTTAACATGGCCAGGCATTTTTGCCAAAGCATGAATCATCCAGAATTCGGTCAAGGTTAGATCGACGGTTTGTTCTTTCCAATACGCTTTAATACGCTCAAGATCGAGGGTTAACTGCTCGACCTTAAGTAAATCCTCTTCCGAAGTCGCACTGTTCAAAGCAGCGACTCGTCTCAATAGCGCGGCAACTCTAGCCATAAAATGCGGCAAACTAATATCTTTGGTCACATAGTCATCGGCTCCTAATCGCAACCCAGAGATCACATCAAAGTCTGAGTCTAACGCCGTTAAAAACATGATCGGCATAGTACTAGAACGCTGTCGCAGCCATTGGCAAAGTTTGAAACCACCTTCAGGTTCATCGTTGAGCGCCACATCGAGAATCGCGAGTTCAGGAAGCCTATCAGTCATACCCTGTTGTGCTTCTTCAACACTAGAAAAAGCGGTTACTTCATACCCGCGTTTCGACAATGCGAGCGTATAGTTCTCGCGAATCGCTGGTTCATCTTCGACTAATACGACTCTCTTACCCATAATTTTTGCTCACACTCTTCTTATTCAATCGTCCGTCTCGCTTGAGCTCTATCTACCTTTGTTTAGATTAAAGAGATAAACACGCAACATGGCCGGCAAGTCCCTCGCAGATAAAGCTTCACCACGAGCTTCCTCAATACGCTTCGCTATTATTCAATATCCTCGTCACAGCGTCCAGTCACCACCAAAATTCTCTATCGCCACATTTTTGCCATATTTGCTGTTAGGTTCATCATTTTTCGACCATCAAAACGCCCGATAGTCTCGGTTTAATAGCATTGTGTCCAACGCGGACACTTCCCGTAGCAAGCAGCTACTACTCAGTAGCTTTTATTGCCAGGGATGGCCCTTCTAAGGGAAGTGAACAATAAAACCGTATTTATGACTTTATGAGGAATGAAAAATGAAAAAATTAATCACGACAACCGTACTAGCGTCAACTTTGGTGGTTAACTCTGTTTATGCCGTTGAGCCAGCAAGTACCGAACAAAATGTTGGCGTTGCCAGTGGAGCTTTGGTTGGAGCAGCGGCTGGTGGACCCGTTGGTTTTATTCTAGGTGCCGTCTTTGGGGGCTTACTAGGAAATGAAGTGAATGAGTCTAAAGAGTTTGAACATCAGTTAACTCAAGCCAACAACCAAAACCATCACCTGACGGAACAAGTTAGCCAACTAAAAGTGGAACTCAATGATATGACCAACCAACAAACTGTCGAAGCCTCGGATCGCTTACAAATGGACTTATTGTTCCATACCGCCATGACCGACTTATCACCCTCGGACCAGAAAAAACTAACGCAATTAGCTGAGTTTCTAAAACGTTATCCTGCACTTGCAATTAAGCTGGATGGCTTTGCCGATCCGCGTGGCTCAGAACAAAACAACCAAGCTTTGTCGGAACAACGAATCAATACGGTTAAGCAAGTTTTGGTTAAAAACGGAATCAATCCTGAGCGAATTTTTGCGACAGCACATGGCGAACAAAAAACCAATGCGACAGAAGGTGATTTAGATGCTTATGCTTTAGAGCGCCGTGTCAGTGTTCGCTTCTTTGCCGATAAAGAAACCGCAGTCGCTGCAAATTAGACAAACAACTCACCGTCTCAAGTCTTCACCCCCCATTGGGTACGAGCAGTAGGATCGCCGTACCCTTTTTTATTGAGCTTGTAGTAGAGACTGATTAAACTGGTATTTTATTCAGCGGTGTCAGTCACTTGAGCAACCTGTCAACACAATTAAAAAGCAACGATGAGCACTTATTAATCAGGTTAGCTGGACGTAAGCAGCCAGAAGTCGCGCAACGCTTAATTTGGGCTTTCACCGTGTTTGACAAAACATTATTGCAGACCTCTCCTGGCACAATCGCTCCGCTACTCGATTGGTGGCACCAAGAAATAACTCACCCAACTCATCTCAAAAGCTTAGGACTGCCATTTAATCATGCCTTGCATGTTTGGTTAGTTGAAGACTTTTGGCCCGCATACCAACAACTTTTATTGACCGTCAGTCAAGTGGACTCTCAAAATGAAGCACTTTCATTAATCCGTCATAAGTCTGGGCAGTTATTGCTCGACTCCCACTCCACCGCTAATGTCAGTTTGGAAAAACCATTGTTATCGTCATTAGGTATCGCCTGGCTGCTGAGAAAAGCGATAGTCAATCGAAACCACCCGTTACGACATGCCACACTCATTGAGTTTGGTATGAACGCTGACGAAATCCAAAAAGACTTGCAACGTTGTTTATCCTCAATCACAAAAGACCAAGTAGTCATAAGAGCACACATCACGCTGCTTCAACTTTGGGTAAACACGAATCGAAACCATCTGACCGAAGACGCTTCTTTTTTCTTTGAACCGGGTTGGCTTCAAAAGTGGTGGAAAATTGCCCGCTTGTAGCCTCTACTTACCTGTTTGCCTTAAAAACGCTTAAGAACAGTTTTGCAGTCAAGATAACCTTGAAAAATTGTTGCGAAGTCAATGACGATGTTAAACTGTAAGAGAATTAAACTGACCACGTGAAACTGAATATGACAAGATTTGAACCTTCTGATAACTGCCTCAAAGATAAAGTTATTTTAGTAACGGGGGCCGGAGCAGGAATCGGGCGTGAAGCCGCCATTCATTACGCAAAGTATGGTGCGACAGTCATTTTACTTGGACGAACCACTGAAAAGCTCGAGCAAGTGTATGACGAAATCGAAGCCCTCGGAGCGCCACAGCCCGCAATTATTCCGATGGATTTACAACATTTATCAGAAGAACACGCCCAACAAATTGCCGACAAAATCGAGCAAGAATTTGGCAAGCTTGATGGTCTTCTTAACAATGCGAGTATTCTCGGCACGTTAACCGCTATCGAACAATATTCTTATGATACTTGGCAACAAGTGATGCAGGTTAATGTCAACAGCGTATTTTTGCTAACCAAACACTTGATTCCGGTGTTGAGAAAAGCCGACCAATCGTCGGTTATTTTTACCAGCTCAGGCGTGGGAAACCAAGGCCGAGCCTACTGGGGTGCTTATTCCGTGTCTAAGTTCGCAACCGAAGGGGCTTGCTCAAGTTTTATCCGATGAGCTCGAAGGTACCTCGGTACGTATTAATACCATTAATCCAGGTGCGACTCGCACAGCCATGCGCGGCAAGGCATTTCCTGGTGAAAATCCGAACGACTTAAAAACCCCAGAAGCCTTGATGCCTTTGTACATCTATCTTATGGCAGATGATAGTCTCGACATTCATAACCAACGATTTGACGGGTAACTGAACGAGCGATGCCTCCCGGCAGAGTCTTGCCACTCTGCCAGATCATTGACACTTCACCGACCGACACTTTCACACAAAGGCTGTCTTTTTTCGTCAATAAATTGACTCCAGCCATACATCAAAAACAAAATAACAACTAACCTATTGTTTTAAAACAAATTAATACACATACGCAAAGTTGGCATACATCTCGCATAATCTCAAACTAAGTTATGCGAAGAGAAACACCGTTATGGAACTTGCGAAACAAAAAACCATCGATGCCAATGCCACTAAACTGGAATACATTGCCGCCTACATGTCGCCTTATCAGGACGACCTTTTAGCTGCGGGACATGCACTTCAGTTCAAACTGCAGCAAACTCTAGATATCGAATCTTTACTGTCAACCTTTTGTGAAGAAAGTGCCGCAATCATCCCCTGTGCGAGCGTGGCTTTTCGCAACGATCAACACCAATTGTTTGTCTACTTCGGTGAGAAGCATCAACACACGTGTCGCTATACGCTTGAAATCGACCATCAAGAACTAGGACAAATTGAGTGTTCTTCTCCAACGGCGTTTACCGAGCATGAATTGATGCGCGTTGAGCACATGCTAAGCTTGTTGTTGTTTCCGCTGCGAAATGCACTGTTATATCATGCGGCCGTTGAGTCAGCGCAACGCGATCCCTTAACTCAGTTATCAAATCGCAGTGCTTTTAATGCCGCCATTGAAGCAGAAATCTCCCGAGCACAACGTCAAGGAAACGGCTTATGCATGCTAGTCGTGGACATTGACCATTTTAAATCAATTAATGACAACTATGGCCACTTAGCGGGCGACCAAATTTTAAAAGAAGTAGCCGAACGATTAAAAAGCGCCCTCCGCAAAGAAGATCGAGTATTTCGATTTGGCGGAGAAGAATTTGTCATTCTCCTTAGCGCAACCCCTTTGCCAGCAGCTCGCTTAACCGCAGAGCGAGTTCGAATGACTCTATGCAATACGCCGATGACCGCGATGGATCTAAAACTTTCGATCTCTGCAAGTATTGGCGTCTCTGAGTGGCAAATGGATGAAAACTCATCCACCTTATTTCATCGCGCAGACCAAGCTTTATATTCCGCTAAAGAGCACGGCCGAAATCAAGTGAAAGTCGCCTAAGCGCTCTTTGGCGACCGACTCACTTCTATCGGTCACATTTCTGTTCAGCTTGCGTTCAGTGAGAATTTACAAAGATCCCTGTTAACCAGTAAAATACACGCTTTTACCCAACCTTCAAACAGGCACTCTTGTTGTTAATTAAACAATTGAGGCCGGGGATCATCGATGGAATTTCGTTCAAAATTTGGCCAATGGATAGCAGAAGTTACCCTTCGCAAAACTCCGCTAGTGGTTATGCTCTTACTAACAACGTTAATTGGCTTGGGTTCACAACTTACAAACTTCCGACTCGATGCTTCAGCAGACTCGCTCCTGCTAGAAAATGATCCTTCTTTAACCGCCTATCGCCAAACTTACCTCGAGTATGGAAGCGACGATTACTTATTTCTATTGTTCGAACCACAAGATGAATTGTTTACTCAAAATAATTTAGATGAACTGGCAAAACTTCAAGAGCAAATTGTTGAACTTGAGCAAGTTTCTTCGGTTACCTCTATTCTAGATATCCCTCTGTTCGATCCCAATGAAACAGATATTTTTACGGTTGAAGGCAAGTCGACCACTTTAAGAGCTGGTGACTTTGACCTAACAGAAGCAAAAGCAATTTTAGTGAACAATCCCATTTACCGAAACTTGATTATATCTGAGAAAGGTTCTTTAACCGCTTTGCAAATAAATTTAGACACACCCGATAGCCTCAGAAACGCAATTAGAACAATGACCGAGTTTCAGGTAAAACATGCAAACACCGTTTTAAATGAATCATTATTGCTTGAGCAACAACGCCTTCGAGCTCAAGTGAAACAAGAAAATCAGATCTTTGCGGCTAAAACCGAGTCAACGATTAAGCAGCTCCGAAAAATTATCGCACAAGGTCCAGAGAATGTACGCTTGTTCTTGGGTGGTGTTCCGATGATCGCCAACGACCTTATGAATTACGTGCAAAGTGATCTAACGGTTTTTGGAAGCTTAATAGTCGTGGTTCTATTACTGATTTTAACGCTGATATTTCGCAAACTTTTGTGGATTCTGTTACCACTCACCATTTGTGTTTTCTCAGTGGTTGCCATGACCGGGCTACTCGGCTTACTCGATTGGCCAGCAACAGTGATTTCATCAAACTTCATTGCATTATTGCTCATCATGACAATGTCTTTAGTCATTCATTTAATCGTGCGTTTTCGTGAGCTTTCTCTACAAACGCCAGAGCAACCACTGGCTCAACGAATCACAGATACATTAAGTAGTATGTTTGTTCCCTGCTTATTTACCGCACTCACCACCATGGTTGCTTTCGGTTCACTCGTGGTCAGTGATATTCGTCCGGTGAAAGACTTTGGAATCATGATGTCCATCGGACTTGCTCTTGCGTTCAGCATCGCATTTATCAGTTTCCCAATTTTAGTCAAACTAACGTATCGTAAAGGAAACGAAAAACAGCTGGCTTCACGCCTGACTGAATTTACTTCTGCACTAGGCCGTTGGACATTAGGGAACAGTCGCCTCATCTTTTCTATATCGATAATCATTGGTGTATTTGCTGTCTCAGGTTTGTTTAAACTGACCGTCGATAACCGATTTATTGATTACTTTAGAAGTCACACTGAAATACATCAAGGCATGAAAACCATCGATGAACAACTCGGTGGAACCACACCAATAGATATTGTCATCAACACTGAAAAGCTTATCCCTCAGCCAGAACCGGATGAGTTTAGCGAAGGATTTGACGAGTTTGATGACAACAATGAAAAGGTCCCAACAGCGTTTACTCAAAATGGCGCGGCCAAGCTAGCTCAAATACAAAGTTATCTTGAGCAATATGACGTTACAGGAAAAGTCTTGTCGTTAACCTCTTCTTTCAGGTTACTCAATAGTTTAAATGGCGGTAAGCCACTGGATGATTTTCTGCTTGGCCTATTCTATAAACGCATGTCGCCTGACATTAGTCGCCAATTGATATCACCTTACATCAATGACGATGGTACCCAAGTGCATTACTCCATCCGAATGATCGATTCACATCCGCAGCTCAAGCGCGATGAGTTTATTGAAAGCTTGCATGAATACTTTCAAAACGACTTAAACCTAACGTCTGAAGACTACGCAATTACAGGAATGTTTGTTCTCTATAACAATATGTTGTCGAGTCTATTTGATTCGCAAATTAAAACCATCGCTACCGTATTCTTAGCCATATTGACCATGTTTATCTTTATTTTCCGTTCGGTTGCATTAGCGATCTTAGGGCTCATTCCCAACGCGTTAGCTGCAGCGATGGTTTTAGGTGCGATGGGTTGGTTTGGAATTCCACTCGATATGATGACCATTATGATTGCCGCTATTGCCATTGGCATTGGTGTAGATAATACCATTCACTATATCTTTAGATTTCGACGAGAGTTTAGCTCTAGAGCCAATTACGAAGCCTGTGTTCAAGCTTGCCACGATTCTATTGGAAAGGCGTTGTACTACACATCATTAACGGTTATCGCAGGGTTTTCAATTTTAGTGTTCTCTAATTTTATACCGACGATTTATTTTGGATTACTCACCAGTGTTGCTATGGGAACCGCTTTGCTTGCAAACTTAACGTTGCTGCCTCGATTGCTGCTGTTATTTAAGCCGAAAATTCCAGCGGTTTAACCATTCATAAAGATCAGGTTAGGTCGAAGAGGAAAGAAGTTTAAGCGGCTGACGCCGCTTAAATGTTGATTTATCTTCCCGTTGTAAAGCGAACGCCAAGAAATACTTGATCTTGATCTAAATCGTTATCTAACTCTAGATATACGGCAGCAGTTTGGCTCAAATAGTAATAGCCTCCAATCCGATAGCCTCGCTCCTCAAGGTTTAATATATTATGATCCGTCGTTTTCACCTCTAGGTTCAGCTCGACGTTATTGGTTAAGCGACTACGCCAACCAATCGAATATCGATCGGCTTCTTCTAAGCTAACACCTGACAATTCGTAATCAACTTTACTGTAACCCAAATACATGCTGCTGTTGTCGGCCGTATCCCAGTATATTCCGGCTCCGAGTTCTTTGGCATTGGCGTCACCGGCTGTATCATCACTGCCAAAGTGAGTTTTTGCTCCAATAAAGTAGAGACCTTGTTTAACCGGCACCTGCAGTCGATAACGCTCACCTTTTGAAGCATACTCATCGACTTCTCCATAAGCAAAATCTAGCAACGATTGATGTGGTTTAACGGCACTCACCGCAGAACTCCCTAAAATTAAAACTGCACACAATGCACTTTTCATAATGTTCTTCTACCTTTTTACTAAACGACTGACACCGTCAACTTTGTTTTATTTCTTAGACCTAAAACGAATAGCTTTGTATTGTGAGTCTAAATCCCCCCTTTATCAATAGTATTTATTCCCCTATACTGCATGCGAGCTCTCGGGGTGCGACTTTCAATCGTTCAAAACCCATGTTTTGGTCACTATTGGATAGCTGAGATGCGAGTAACGTTCAAAGAAGGCTCTTGATTTAGACGATCGCCATGGTTTAAACGATCATCATGATTTAAACGATCACCATTGTTTAAACGATCAAGATAGCCTCTTAATGACAGTTACCTTGCAAACCCGTAGAACCTGATCCGACTAGTATCGGCGTAGGAATGAGCCTGGTAACTCTTCTGCACTCAGAAGCAATATTCACGGAATATTTTTCACATAGGTATCGACCTAGCATTTATTCGTGTTTTCGGTGCAGTCACTGTGAGAAAACTGTCTCACCCAGCCTTGATCTACGCCTCACCCAATTTTGTGAGGAACGTATGAAATCAAACCACACTGCTTTACCCCAATCATCGCATTTTTTCCCTGCGAGTAAAAAAATCCACGTCACTTCAAGCCTCAATGATGATATTCGAGTTCCCATGCGAGAAGTCACCTTAACCAACGGTGATGCTATTGCACTTTACGACACATCAGGCAGTCACGGCGATACCTCCATCAGCATCAATGTTCATCATGGTCTACCAGAGGTTCGGGCTAGCTGGATTCAACAACGCAGCGATTGTGAACTCAATAACTCAATGGGTCGACAGACTCGACTCGACAAGTATCGAGAAAGTCCTTTCTTCAATGACAGTTTGCAACGGACCACCAAAATCGCGAAAACAAACAGCAATGTGACGCAACTCCATTACGCAAGAAAAGGTATCATTACGAAAGAAATGGAATACGTCGCTATTAGAGAAAATCAATTGCGAGAGAACACAGCTAACGAACTTAACACGACTAAACACTTAACTGACATTACACCCGAATTTGTAAGAGGTGAAATTGCCGCAGGGCGCGCAATATTACCGGCCAATATCAATCACCCAGAACTCGAACCAATGATTATTGGCAGAAATTTCTTAGTTAAAATTAACGCAAATATTGGTAACTCGGCACTGATCTCAGATATTGAAAACGAAGTAGATAAATTGATTTGGGCGACTCGTTGGGGCGCAGATACCATTATGGATCTATCGACAGGAAAAGATATCCATGTCACCAGGGACTATATTATTCGAAATTCTCCAGTGCCTGTAGGCACGGTTCCGATCTACCAAGCGCTTGAAAAAGTAAACGGCATTGCCGAAGACCTTTGTTGGGAAGTCTTTAAAGAAACACTCATTGAACAAGCGGAACAAGGCGTCGATTACTTTACCATTCATGCAGGTGTTTTACTTCGCTACATTCATTTAACGGCCAATCGTGTTACCGGTATAGTTTCACGAGGTGGCTCGATCATGGCGAAATGGTGCATCGCTCATCATAAGGAAAATTTTCTGTATACGCATTTTGATGAAATTTGCGAAATCATGAAGCAATACGACGTGAGCTTTTCTCTTGGCGATGGACTGCGACCCGGTTCAATTGCCGACGCTAACGATGCAGCGCAATTTGCCGAACTAGAAACGCTAGGAGAACTAACTCACAAAGCTTGGGCTCATGACGTTCAGGTAATGATTGAAGGCCCCGGACACGTGCCGATGAATCTTATAAAGGAAAATATGGACAAGCAACTTGAGTGTTGTAACGAAGCACCATTTTATACACTTGGCCCACTGACGACGGATATTGCTCCAGGATATGACCATATTACCAGTGGAATTGGAGCAGCGATGATCGGCTGGTATGGATGCGCCTTACTGTGTTACGTCACACCGAAAGAGCATTTAGGTTTGCCGAATAAAGACGATGTCAAAGATGGCATTATTGCTTATAAAATTGCAGCTCATGCTGCCGATGTCGCCAAAGGTCATCCTGCCGCTCAACATTGGGACGATGCCTTGAGTAAAGCAAGATTTGAATTCCGTTGGGAAGATCAATTTAATTTAGCATTGGATCCGCATCGAGCAAAATCATTTCATGATGAAACCTTACCGAAAGATTCAGCGAAAGTTGCGCATTTTTGTTCAATGTGTGGCCCGAAATTCTGTTCGATGAAAATTAGCCAAGATGTCCGAGACTTTGTCAATCAAGGTATGCAAGAGAAGTCACAGGAGTTTCTTCAAAGTGGTGCCAAAATTTACGTAGAAACCGAGCAGTAGACGGAGAGCAAAACATGTCCTCTACAAATTCTACAGCTCAAAAGCAACCGTATCGGATTGCTGTTATTGGTGCCGGTATTTGTGGCCGTATGATGGCATGGCGGTTACAAACCGCTGGACTGCAAGTCGAACTGTTTGACAACAATGCCAACCAACATATGTCAGGTGCTTCAGCCGTTGCCGCTGGCATGCTTTCTCCTTACAGCGAGTTAGAACATTCTGACTCATTGGTTTTTCAGCTCGGTTTACAATCCTTGTCATTATGGCCGAAATTGGTCAGTGAGCTCGACTGTTCTAACGTATTAAATTCAAATGGTACCTTGCTGGTCGCTCACAAAGAAGATGAGCATCTACTAAAACACTTTGAGCACATACTTACACACAAGCAGCGAGAGCATGACATCACTATTAATAAACTTAATGCTCATCAGTTAGCCAATTATGAGCCTCTATTAGCCGAAAAGTTCTCCTCCGCCCTGTTGCTTCCAAATGAAGCCAGCGTCGAACCACAAGCTATTTTAAAACAACTTGCTGAAAAGTTTTTAGCTGCCGGTGGCCGCTGGCATTATAAGCAGTCAGTAACCGAAGTAACCGGAGGTAATGTTCACGTCAATGGTCGGAGCCAACCATTCAACTGGGTTGTCGATTGTCGTGGCTTAGGTGCTCGCGAAGCCATCAAGGGACTACGCGGTGTACGCGGCGAGCTACTCGTACTGCGAGCGAAAAACATTCCAATTAACTATCAAGTCAGGTTAATGCACCCGCGTTATCAACTTTATTTGGTTCCAAGACTTTCCTGTCAACAGTTAGTTATTGGCGCGACACAAATTGAAAGTGAAAATGAAGGTTCTATTAGCGTTCGTTCGGCGCTTGAATTATTGAGTGCAGCTTATAGTTTGCATCACAATTTTGCCGATGCTGAAGTTCTTGCTAGCCACGCACAATTACGACCAGCGTTTACGGATCAATTACCAAAAATTTGCCATCGAGATCAGCTAACACTGATTAATGGATTGTATCGCCATGGCATTCTTTTAGCGCCGATCATTACCCAGATGGCAACGCAATCAATCTTACGTCAGCTAAATGACAACCCCTGCGATGAGAAAATGGTTTCAAATACTTTGGCTGAACAGGTCGAATTTTTCAACTCAAATAAAGTCTTTGCCTATGAACACTAATTCAAACCAGATTCAACTGCTAGTGAATGGACAACCTTGCCGAGTATCCTTCAATCGATTAAGCGAGCTGCTTGAGCGCTATGCCGAGGGCCTTTATGCCGTTGCCGTGAATCAACAGTTTATTCCACGAGAAGATTACCCAAGGGTAACGTTAAAAAACAACGACACAGTCGAAATTTTAATGCCTATGCAAGGCGGATAACATGACCATTGCGAATAACAACACAAGTTCAACATGGCAATTAGCAGACACCGTCATCAATAGTCGACTGTTGATTGGAACGGCATTATATCCGTCGATAGCCATAATGAAACAGGCCATCATTGCGTCACAAGCGGAAGTTATCACCGTGTCTATTCGAAGACAAAACCCAGTAACTCTCGGAGGTAATACTTTCTGGAATGAAGTCCAGTCTCTCAATAAAAAGCTACTACCGAATACGGCCGGATGTCACAGCGCCAAAGAAGCAATTACTACGGCTCTTATGGCAAGAGAAATATTTTCAACCCATTGGGTAAAACTAGAGGTGATTGGTAATGATCATACCCTTCAGCCCGATCCTTTTGCCCTGCTCGAAGCTGCAAGAGAATTAATTTCACAAGGCTTTGAAGTCTTTCCTTATTGTACTGATGACTTGATTCTTTGTGAAAAGTTGGTGCAAGCTGGGTGTCGAATTTTAATGCCTTG